>DGBM01000038.1:547-37793 GCA_002384765.1 Demequinaceae bacterium UBA4004 | reverse complement strand
CGTCATGTACTACCTGACGGTCTATAACGAGCCCATCCAGCAGCCTGCGGAGCCCGAGGACGTCGATGTCGAGGGCATCATCAAGGGCATCCACAAGTTCGCCGATGTTCCCGCCGGCGAGGGCCCGCAGGCGCAGATCCTCGCATCGGGCGTCGCCGTTCCGTGGGCGCTTGAGGCTCAAGAGCTGCTGCAGGCGCATTGGAACGTTCGCGCCACGGTCTGGTCCGTGACATCATGGAGCGAACTGCGGCGCGAGGCGCTGGACTGCGAGCACGAGACGTTCCTGCACCCCGAGCGCGAAGCGCGCACGCCGTACCTGACGAGCAAGCTCGCGGGTGCCAAGGGGCCGTTTGTCGCCACCACGGACTACGACCACCTGGTACCCGACCAGGTGCGCGCGTGGGTCCCGGGCGACTACGCAACGCTGGGCGCCGATGGATTCGGTTTCTCCGACACCCGTGCGGCCGCTCGACGCCACTTCAAGATCGACGGACCGTCGACGGCGGCGCGCGTGCTCCAGCAATTGGAGCGTCGCGGCGAGGTGGAACGCGGCACCACGGCGCGCGCCATCGAGCGCTACGAGTTGCACGATGTCACCAAGGGCACGTCCGGTAACGCCGGGGGCGAGGCTTAACCGACCGCCCTCGCGGGTGAGCTGGCCCTAACGCTGGCTCGTGTCGGTCCCGCCGTCGTTCGGCGTTGCGCCAGCCTCGCCCGGAGGGGACGACGCGTCGGGCTCGCGCGTACCCCCGGCGATGTCACCCCTGGCTCGCGGCTCGTCGTCACCCGGCATCGGGTGCTGACCCTCGACTCCCATCGGCTCACCCGGTGCGGAACGCTGGGATTCCGGCTTTGTCCCGCGCCCGCTCTCGGCGCGCGCGGGATTCCCCTTCGCGCGATTCTGCGTGGGAGGTGGGTCTGCCGCGACCGCGGCTGATGAGGGGCCACCCGCGACCGTTGCGGACCGCGTGATGGAGTGTCGGACCACGCCCGCCAGGATGGCGGTGATGAGGATCAGTGCCGCGAGGGCGATCCACAAGGCCATGTTGAGGGTGCCCGTGAACGCTCCCTCACCCTGCACCCGCACATAGGCGCTCATGTCGCAGGTTCCCTGGTCAGCGTCGAGGTGACCGTACACGTGGTAGATCCCGGCAAGCCTGATCCCCGTGCTGCCCTCGATGTCCCCCAGATAGCTCTCGACGTCCGCGGCTCCGGAGTTTGACTGTGTCCGCTCATCGTTCGCCGAACTACCGTCCCAAACCTTCACCTGGAAGCCGCCAATGTCCAAGCCGAGCGCACTGCGCCAATTCGTCAAAACATCGGCCGACGCCCCATTCCACTGCACCGTATCGGTCCTGGTGACATCGAAGGGGTCGGCGAGCGATGTCTGGTCCGGCGTCTTGCTGTCGAGCGACGACGTTCCGTCCGCGGAGCACGCTTCCGATATCGATCCACCTGCAATCGTGCCCGGGAGGCCCGCGACGGCGACTCCTGCCAGGAGCCCACACAGCACCATCACCAGGATGAAGCGCTTACGGACAAGTGCCGTGCGCTGCGTCAGCACGATGGTGACGAGCGCGATCGTGACCGCGAGGACTCCAAAGAGGACGAGTCGATCGGGCGGCACCACGCCCAGCTGCCACAGCAATGCCACCACGACGATTCCGAGCAAGAGCCCGAGGAAGGATCCAAGTAGCGGCCTGGGCTGGGCGTCCATGATGTTCTCACTTTCGCTATACCGACTATCCTAGCGATCGAGCCTCGTGCCCGCTAGACGGCGACGACACGCCGGTCTCAACTGTGAGATTGACCATTCTTGGGCCAGTTTCACGGCACGAATGCCCCGTTTTGTGCCGCTTTATCCTCATTACTGCCCTCTGACATGGGGGCAGTAAATTGTGTGGCTCACACAATCGCACCGTATGCTGTGCCTCATGGTCGCCACCGCCGACGTGAGGCACGACACGCTTCGCAGGCTCCGCGCCGGCACAGGGAAACTTGCGACGGCCGCGCTCAAGGAACTCGACGCCGAGTACCGGTGGTTCGGTGAGTTGCCCGCGCAAGAACGGTCGTGGGTCGGCACCGTCGCGCAGGCAGGAATCACGTCCTTCGTCACGTGGTACGCCAGTCCCGGCGGCTCCTACCGCGGGGCGATACAGGTCTTCGCTGCCGCCCCTCCAGAACTCGCTCGATCCATTTCGCTGCAGCACACGCTCAGCATCGTGCGTACGGTCGTGAAGATCGTCGAGGAGCACGCGGACGACTTCGCTGCCGCAGGAGGCGAGGCCCACCTGCGCGAAGCCATTCTTCGCTACTCGCGCGAAGTCGCCTTCAGCGCCGCCGAGGTCTATGCGCGAGCCGCCGAATCGAGAGGCGCCTGGGACGCGCGGCTCGAGGCCCTCGTCGTCGACGCACTCGTGCGCGGAGAGGTTGACGACGATCTCCCTTCCCGTGCCGCGGCGCTGGGATGGAAGCCTGGGCAAACCTTGGTCATGGTGGGCCACACCGATGGTCCGCTCGGTGAAGTGCAGTCGGCGGAATTGAGACGGGCCCTGCGACGTGCGGCGCCAGGCGCCATGGTCGGCATTCATGGCGAGGACCTCATCGTCATCGCACGTTCCGATCAGGAACTTAACGAGCTCGCGAGCGGCATGATTGAGAACTTTGGTCCAGGTCCCGTCGTCATCGGACCCCCTGCGGTGACCTTGGTGGAGGTCGCGCGATCTACCCGGGCCGCGTTCGCCGGAGTGGTCGCCGCGCCCGCCTGGTCCCTGACCCCCCGGCCCGTCTACGCGGACAATCTGCTTCCCGAGCGGGTGCTCGTCGGCGACGCGAGTGCACGCGACCGCCTCCTGTCAATCGCGTATGACCCGATCGTGCGGGCTGGAGGTTCCCTACAAGAGACGGTGGCGACCTTCCTCGACTGCGGAAGGTCGCTGGAGCTGTCCGCCCGCACGATGTTCGTCCACGCCAACACCGTGCGTTATCGCCTCAAGAAGGTCTCGGAGATCACGGGCTGGGACGTGCTTTCGACCCGCGATGCGCACGTGCTCGAAATGGCCTTCGCTCTCGGGCGACTGCGGGACGCAGGTCGCAGTCTTTTGTAGGTTAACGACAAACATGAGGGGCCAAGTCGGTACCGCGTTTGACGTTGGCGGCACTGAACATGAGGCACCCTTGAATCATGCTCGCCATCGTGTGTCCCGGTCAGGGTGCCCAGAGTCCGGGAATGCTCACCCCGTGGCTTGACATCGAGGACGTACGCACCGCGCTTGGCGAGTACTCCGAAGCCAGCGGACTGGATCTGGTGGAGCTTGGCACCACCGCCGACTCCGACACCATCCGCGACACGGCCGTTGCGCAACCACTGCTCGTGGCAACAGCACTGGCTACCTACTCTGCCCTTGGCGGCATCTCCCCCGCCGTCGTCGCCGGGCACTCCGTGGGAGAGTTTGCTGCAGCGGCCATCGCGAGGGTGCTGTCCCGTAAGGACGCAGTCGCGCTCGTCCGTGCACGCGGGCTCGCGATGGCGGAGGCCGCCGCGGCGAGCGAGGCAACCTCCATGGCGGCCGTACTCGGCGGCGCAGAGGATGAGGTTGCGAGCAAGTTGCTGGAGTGTGGGCTCACACCCGCCAACATGAACGGCGGCGGTCAGGTGGTGGCAGCAGGGTCGGCCAGCGCCATCGCGGCCCTTGTTGCGGACCCGCCCGCCCGGGCGAGAGTGATCGAACTCCAGGTCGCGGGAGCCTTCCATACGGACTACATGCTGCCCGCAGTGCCGGTGCTGGAGGAGGCCGCTTCGGCCTACACCCGGCGCGACCCGGACATTGTCCTCCTCACCAACTCGGATGGCACCGTCGTGAAGACCGGCGACGATGCCGTGGCAGGTCTGGTGGCGCAGGTGGCGCGGCCGGTGCGGTGGGACAGGTGCATGGACGCCATGCTCCAACTGGGCGTCACCGGCATCATCGAACTCGCGCCTGGCGGCGTCCTGACGGGCCTCGCCAAGCGTGCCATGAAGGGCGTCCCCACCGTGGCGCTGAAGACCCCGGACGACCTCGCGGTCGCCCTTGAATTGGCAAGGAACACGGAATGACAGTCATGCGCACCACCAAGGGACCCGAGTATTCGCGCTTGAGCGGATTAGGCGTCTTTCGCGGCGAGAACTCCGTACCCAACGACGACATCATCGGGCCGATCGACTCGTCGGACGAGTGGATCCGCAAGATGACGGGCATCGCCACCCGGGTACGCGCCAATGCAGACACCACCGTGATCGACATGGCCGAAGCCGCCTCGCGGCAGGCCATCGAGCGCGCAGGTATCGAAGCCGACGAGGTCGACGCGGTGATCTTGTCGACCATCACGTTCCCCCACATCACTCCCGGCGGCGCGCCGGTCCTCGCAGATCGACTCGGCATCACTGCTGCCGCATTCGACATCTCCGCCGCCTGCGCGGGATATTGCTACGGCATCGGCCAGGCCGATTCACTCGTGCGCTCCGGCCAAGCACGCAACGTGCTCGTGGTGGGCGCGGAGAAGATGAGCGAGTTCATCGACCCCGCCGACCGCTCGATCTCATACTTGCTCGGAGACGCGGCAGGCGCGGTCGTCGTGGGCGCATCGGACACTCCCGCGATCGGTCCCACGGTGTGGGGCTCCGACGGCGCGGGCGCCCACCTGGTGCGCCAGACGGCGTCGTGGCTCGAATATCGGGATGTTCCGGGTACCGCGTTCCCCACGCTGTTCCAGGAGGGCCCCAGCGTGTACAAGTGGGCGTCGTTCAAGATGGCGCCCGTGGCGATGGAGGCGATGGAGGCGGCGGGCGTCACACCCGCCGACATCAATGCCTTCATCCCCCACCAGGCCAACATCCGCATCATCGATCAAATGGTCAAGCAGATCGGGCTTCCCGATCACGTCGCGATTGCCCGCGATATTGTCGACTCCGGCAACACGTCGGCCGCGTCGATCCCCTTGGCCACCGAACGTTTGCTGCGTGATGGCGACGTTCAATCCGGCGACCTCGCCCTGCAAATCGGCTTCGGCGCCGGCCTCGTATATGCCGCGCAGGTGGTGGTCCTGCCGTAGCGTAGGCGCCGACGGCACTAGTCTCGTTACTCGTTCCCCGCAAGCCCGATGCCGTCTGGCATCACCCAACCCAAGGAGAAAACCCCGATGGCCCTTTCTGAGCAGGAAGTACTCGCAGGTCTGGCTGACATCGTCGCTGAAGAGACCGGTCTTGACACCGGCGACGTTCAGCTCGAGAAGTCGTTCACCGACGACCTCGACATTGACTCGCTGTCGATGATGACGATCGTCACGCTCGCCGAAGAAAAGTTCGACGTCCGCATCCCGGACGAAGAGGTCAAGAACCTCGTCACCGTCGGCGACGCGGTGAGCTACATCACGACAGCGCAGGCCTAACCGGCCCCTGTCCCTACTCACACGCACACCTCGGAGGATCACCATGGCAGTGGTTGTCACTGGACTCGGTAGCACCACCCCGCTTGGCGGGGACGTGCCCAGCACGTGGCAGGCCGCGCTCGAAGGTCGTTCGGGCGTTCGCACGCTCGAGAACGACTGGGCGGAACTGTATGGGCTGCCCGTGACCTTCGCCGGTCAGATCGCCGTGCAGCCGAGCGAGGTCCTCGCTCGGCCCGAGATCAAGCGCATGGACCCCTCCGCGCAGTACGCGATCATCGCCACGCGGGAAGCGTGGAAGGACGCGGGCTCGCCGGAGGTGGATCCGGAACGTCTTGGCGCGGTCGTGTCGTCGGGTATCGGCGGCGTGTGGACCCTGTTGACGGCGTGGGACACGGTGAAGGAGAGGGGCGCCTCGCGCGTCCTTCCCCTCACCGTGCCCATGCTGATGCCTAACTCTCCCGTTGCCTATGTGGAGCTGGAGATCGGCGCCAAGGCGGGCGCGCACGCGCCCGTGTCTGCCTGCGCTTCGGGTGCTGAAGCCATCGGCATGGCGTTCGAGATGATCGAGTCCGGTCGCGCCGACATGGTGGTCGCCGGTGGCACGGAGGCCGCCATTCACCCGCTTCCGATTTCCGCCTTTGCGGCGATGCAGGCGCTATCCAAGCGCAACGACTCCCCCGCCACCGCGTCACGCCCTTACGACACGACGCGCGACGGCTTCGTTCTGGGCGAAGGCGCGGGCATCCTGGTTCTTGAGTCCGAGGAGCACGCCAAGGCTCGCGGTGCGCGCGTCTACGCGCGGCTCGTCGGTCTGGGGATGTCGTCCGATGCCCACCACATCGCCGCCCCAGACCCCTCAGGCGCGGGCCAAACCCGTGCGATGAAGTTAGCGCTTGAGCGCGCGGGCCTGAGCCCGTCGGACATCGTCCACGTGAATGCACACGCCACCTCCACGCCCGCGGGCGACATGGTCGAGGCGCGCGGCATTCGCAGCGTCATGGGTGCGCACGGCGACAACGTGTTGCTGAGCGCCACCAAGTCTATGACCGGTCACCTGTTGGGTGGGGCGGGCGCTGTCGAATCGGTCTTCACCATCAAGGCTCTTCAGGACCGCCTGGCGCCGCCGACGATCAACGTCGACAGCCCCGATCCCGAACTCGAGGTTGACCTGGTGCGCGACACGCCTCGTGCAATGCCAGCTGCCGGCGATCTCGCGGCCATCAACAACTCATTCGGCTTTGGCGGGCATAACGTCGCGCTGGTGTTCAGCACCCCATAGTTTCCGATGCCGGGGGGTGTGGTTGACGCCGACGAGGTTGGCGTGGCCCGGCCTCTCGCGGTCACACGTGCTCAGATATGTCGCACTCGGACGCTACGAACCGGAGCGGCGAGCGATGCGCGGCATGTCGAGCGCGACTCCTCGCGAAACCCGGCGTGTCGCCTACCGAAATGGTTCGCGGCGTCCACGGAGGCGTGCGCGCGTGCCCCCGCGGCGGACGGGCCCCCAGTTAGCCGACTCGGTGCAACCAGCGCACCGGTGCGCCATGTCCGGCGTACCTGAACGGTTCAAGTTCCTCGTCCCACGCCGTTCCGAGCGCGAGATCCATGGAACGCTTGAAGTCTGCGGCCGTGCCGCCCGACTCCATGGCGGAGCGGATGCGGTCCTCCGGAACCACGATGTTGCCGTGGACGTCCGTCACGGCATGAAAGATGCCCAGGGAGGGCGTGTGCGACCACCGCGCACCGTCGCAACCGAACGATGGGTCCTCAGTCACCTCGTAGCGCAAGTGCTCCCAGCCGCGAAGCGCGGACGCGAGACGCGCGCCGGTGCCTTGGCGGCCCTGCCAGGCCACCTCTGTGCGGAACAGTTGGGCGCCTGCCGGCTGGTCGATCCAGTCGAAAGTGGCGCGCGAACCCAGCACGGACTGCGCCGCCCACTCGACGTGGGGGCACATCGCGCGGGTTGCTGAGTGTACGAAAAGAACACCACGGGCTATGGNNAGCCATGACCCCTCCTTGTTGATAGGTGCGTCTTCCCCTACGACCTATCGAGGTGTCCGGTTACACCGGGTGTGTCTCTATGGTGCCTCAACGGGGCAAAAAGCACCAGCGAGACACGGCAGTGTGTCCCCGATGGCTGTGCCATTCGCGACCGGCTTGCCTTCGCACGCGCTGTGCCTTTCACGAGCGCCGTGCCACGCTGGTGGCGTGAGTGGCACAAACAAATCCGCCGATGTCGGCCTCCCCGAGGTCATGACCGTCGCTCAGATTCGGGCAGCCGAGGCTCGCACGATGGCACACACCCCGGAAGCCGCGCTGATGGACCGGGCCGCCCACGGCCTCGCCGCGGCATGCGCCGGGCTGCTCGAGCGTCGGGACATCGACGTCTCGGGAGCACAGATCGTGGTGCTTGCTGGCACCGGCAACAATGGCGGCGACGCGCTGCTGGCAGGCGCACGCCTGGCCGAGCTCGGCGCGGTCGTCACGGCAATCGGCGTGGGGGCCACCGCTCACCAGCGGGGCCTTGCGACCGCGCGCGCCGCTGGCGTGTCCTGGTGCCACGCAGACAGCCCACCTGGACTGGCGACAGCACTCGAGACCGTCACCGCGGCCGCCATGGTGATCGACGGCATCGCGGGCATCGGCTCGTCGCCGGGCCTCAGGGCGCCCGCGGACCGCATCGTCGAGGCGATACCGCCCCGGGCGATCGTCGTGGCCGTCGACGTGCCGTCGGGCTTTGACGCGGATAGCGGACAGGTGCCCAAGACCCACGTCGAGGCGGACCTCACGGTGACATTCACCGCGCGGAAGCCGTGCCTCGTGGAGCCGGAGGCCAGCCACTATGCGGGCGAGATCGTGGTGGTCGACGTGGGCGTCTCGCTTGACCGCTAGGACTCCATCTGCTCGCGAAGCTCGCGCATTGCGCTGCGCCGGACGTCCTTGCTCAGGCGGTCGATGAACAGCTTCCCGTTCAGGTGGTCAACCTCGTGGTTGACAAGGCGCGCCCAGATTTCCTCGCCCTCGACCACCACCTCGTTCCCCTCGAGGTCCGTCCCCACCGCCTTGGCATAGGCCGGACGCTCGCACGGGTACCACAGACCCGGAACAGAGAGGCAGCCCTCGTCGCCAAGCGCCTGGTACTCCGAGTGGTTCTCGACGATCTCCGGGTTGAGCACATAGCCCACGTCACCGTCGATGTTCCACGAGAAGGCGCGTAGCGAGACCCCGATCTGATTCGCGGCCAGCCCGGCGCGGCCCTCGTGGTTAACCGTCTCCAACAGGTCTTCAACCAACAAACGCACGCGGTCGTCCACCGTGGTGATGGGTTCACAGGGGGTACGCAGTACCGGATCGCCGACTACCCGAATTTCTCGCATTGCCATGGGCGCAATTCTGTCATGCATCGGGAGGCCTCTTGCTGGGGTGACGGCCCACACGGGCATCGCGTGCCAGGCTAGAGCCATGGAGCCAATCGATAGGCGTTGGGTCGCAGAGCGCTGGCCCGTCCCGACAAGTAGTGACGACAAGTATTCACGAGGCGTGCTGGGCATCGTGGCCGGCTCTGAGGCCTACCCGGGCGCGGCCGCCCTCGTCGCCTCGGCCGCCGCGCGTGCCGGCATCGGCCTGGTCCGCTATGTGGGACCCCAGCGTGCACAAGACCTCGTGTTATCCATGAGGCCCGAGGTGGTGGTGCATGACTCCGACGAGGCGACCCAGCGGCTGCCGCGAGTCTCCGCGTGGGTGATTGGGCCGGGCGTGGCCGACCATCCGGGCCAGGATGCCGTCATCGGCGCCGTTCTCGCGTCGGGTGTGCCACTCGTGGTCGACGCCGGGGCCCTGGAGGCGTGCGCACGCGCCCGGGCCGCAGGAGACCGCCAGGCTCCACCTGACCGGGTCCTGATGACGCCGCACGCGCGGGAACTCGTGGCGACGTTGGGCGCAATGCGGCATGACATCACGGAACAGGATGTGGCACGCGACAGGGAGGCCCATGCGCGGCTGCTGGCAGAGACCGCCCGCGCAACGGTGCTCCTCAAGGGTTCCCCCACGCTGGTCGCTCCCCCGGGCGGAGCAGTGGTGACACTGCCGGATGCGCCGGCGTGGCTCGCGACTGCGGGCTCGGGGGACGTGCTCGCCGGGATCGCCGGGGCGCTTCTGGCTTCAGGGCTCAGCGCCCTGAACGCGGGCGTGGCCGCATCATGGATACACGCGAGGGCCGCAGAGGCCGCGTCGGGGGGCGGCCCGATCGCGGCCTTGGACATCGCCGATGCGGTGCCCGCCGTGGTCGCCGAACTCCTCCTCGAGGGTTCCTAACGAGCGCTAGACGGTAGTGAGGGCGAGCTTCACGCGGTCGCCCACAGTAAGTCCCTCTGCCTTCAACACCGCCCGCTTGATGGGCACCACGAAGGTGGCCGCCTCCTTCGACGGGAAAACGGAAGTGCGCCACGTCGTCCCACCTACTGTGACCTCGACCTTGACTGCGCCGAAGCCCCTGCGGGGCTCGGGCGCGGCATCCTCGATCTCGTCCGCGATGTCCTCGGGAAGGTTCACGAACACCCACGAGTCCGTCCGCGCGTCCCACAGATAGAGGTCGGCGCTGAAGCGGTACGTCATGCGTCGAGGCTACCGCGACGCGTGCTCACCTCAGGCGGAATGGCGAGGTTCCTGAGACAAACGCTCGAGCGGGGTTCGCATTCTTCCAGGGCGGTTTTGCCTCGCCGACTGAGCGACGAATCGGTGGGCAGGTGTCCAATTATCGCCATACATCGTGTCACGGCGAGGATCGCAAGACCCTCGCCCGCACGAGTGGCGCGCACCATCAGAATCGGTCAATCCGCGTCCGGAACTGGGGCGGGAACAAAGCACATGATTGTTCCAAGAACGCAATGGTTCTGTAACAATTGCGCGCTACGTTATGTCCGTCAACGGATCTGTGAGGGCCGTTGCAGAGGTCTTGTCCCCCCCTCCACAAAGACCGGGTTCGAGCATGACGCCCCCACCCCTCCCGTTCCGCCGCGCGAAGTTTGCCATCACGATCGCTGTGGTCGTGATAGTTGTTGGCACGTGGATCACTCTTGCCACGGCCGCCCCCAGTTGGGCCGCATCCGCGACCACCATCACTTCGCCAGTCGATGGCAGTACCCAGGTCAAGCGCGCAGTCATGGTGACGGGTACCGGAACTGTCGGAGACACGGTCATCGTCAAGGAAAATGGCGACGTCCTCTGCTCCGGTACGGTAAATCGCAAGGGCTTGTGGCGGTGCACGGTGCCAGCGTTGCCTCGCGGTCCGCACACGCTGTCCGTCTACAGCCAGCAGGACGAGACCACCTCCCCGATACGTGAACTCGTCGTGAAAATCGTCCACCCCGTCGTGCCAAGCCCTCCGCCCGTGGTCGACCCTCCGCCGCCGGTCGACCCTCCGCCGCCGGTCGAAGAGCCCGCGACTCCGCCTCGTGAGGAAATCGGATTCTCGTTTCAGCCAACGACTGTCCAGTACGCAGCCGCGAGTTCCACGCACCTGGAGTGGTCGTTCGAGCTCCTGGACGAGCGCGGACAGCCCCTGGCGGGAAGCAACATCACCCCGGGGCAGCCGCTCGTCGTTTCGGCCACGGGCCTGCCCGAAGGAGCCACGGTCGTAGCCGAGGTGCACTCGACTCCGCAGTTCTTGGGATCCACCGTGATCGGGCAGGACGGAGTGCTCCAGTTGTCGGTCACGATTCCTCAGAACCTCGAAGAGGGCGCCCACGAGATTGTCCTCAACCTGAGCACGGCCGACGGCGTCACATCGACCCGGACGCAGGCTATTCGAGTCTTTCGGACGTCTGCGGTGATCAACGACCTTGGCTCCGGGGACGACGTCGAGCGGGTCACGGAATCGCGTGTCGAGTTCTCCGTCACAGGCAGACAGATCGACGGTGGAGAGGGAACCGAATCGCCGGGATGGTCCGAGACTGGCCCTCTGTCGAAGCTTCAGAGCTTTTCAGACGTGCCGTGGGGTGCCGTGATCTTGGGAACGGCCGGCTCGGTCGCTGTGGCCTTCATCCTGCTGGTAGCACTGCCCGCCGAACTTCTGCAGTCCACCATCGCGGCCAACTACACGCGCGCCTTCGGCTGGCTCGAACCGCTGCGTCGGCGCGCCAAGCGGTGGCGTGACGCGGTGCCGCGAGGCGTGCGTGACGGTCAGGTGGTGGGTCTGGGGACCGTTCTGGCGACGGCCTGGCTGCTCGGCTTTTCGGACCCGGAGTTTGGCTGGGACGGCGCCTCGATACGCACCTGGATCGCAACGTTCGCGGGCCTGTATGTGATCAACGTGGCGGTTTCGTCGGTGCTTCAGACTGTGGCGCGCGTGCGCTACGGGGTGGCAAGCCGCCTCGACCCCATGCCCGCCAGCCTGTTCATCGTGCTGGGCTCCGTCCTGGTCTCTCGTCTCGCGGGCATCGAGCCCGGATTCCTCTTCGGACTCGTGGTGGGTGTGACGTTCGCCGTCAGTCTGAAGCGGGTGGCCGAGGGCAAACTCGCTCTCCTGGGCGCAGTCCTCTTGATCTCGCTCGGCATAGGAGCCTGGATCCTCTACAGCCTCCTGGGTAGCGGAGACGGATTTATCCTCAACATCACCAAGGACACCCTCGCGGCCATCACCCTAGAGGCACTGAGTACTCTCCTCGTCATGCTCGCCCCATTCAGGTTCCTCGACGGCAAGGCCATCTGGGACTGGTCGCGCCGCGCCTGGTTGGCGATGTATGCCATCGCCGTCGCGGTCTTCACGCTTGTCGTGGTGCCGATGTCGGATAGCTGGGGCGACATGACCGCGCCACTGCTGGGCTGGTTGGGCCTGTTCACCCTCTTCGCACTGGTTTCGGTCGCGGTGTGGGCATACTTCCGGTTCGTGCCTTCGCGCAAGCAGGTCACCGAGCACGAGCGTGCCGACGCTCACGTCTAGCACGCGTAGGTGACGGCGGTGTGCGCCGCGCATTGCCTCGAAGGTGGCATGTTTGCGGAACCCAACTACCTGGTGGGATGCAGCGCTGGTTGGGGCTTGAGTTCACGTGGTTGGCCGTGTCAGTTCACTTCGAGCCATCGCGGGAACGCAAGCCATCCACTCATTGACACAGTCGCCGCCTTCAACGAGCGCAATGGCGCGGCTCGCTTTATGCCGAACAATCGTGCCGCCGGGCATGTCGAAGTCCGCCAAACCCTCGCCCGCATCGGGTGCGCCAGGAAGATCAGCACACCCAAGTCGGCCCGCTCATCCCGCAACGTGCCGCTCGTGGAGCGGGATATGGTGCGCGACCTCCGGAAGTACCTCTTCGCCCACCCGAACCGCCCTGACCCTGACGCGCTGCTGTGGCCGGGGAGGATATCGGAGTCGCATGTCGTCACGTTCGATCGGGTGCTGGACACCGGCTTGGTCTTGCGGAACTACCTACGCCCGGCGGTCGAGGCCGAGGGGCTGGCGGCGATGCGGCTTCACGACCTACGCCACACGTACGCTTCTCTCATGCTCGCCGCTGGCTTCCCGCCCTACGAGGTGAGTCGCTGACTCGGCCACCCCGACCTCTCCACCACGGATGCCATCTACGCCCACCTGTACCTGAGCGACTACTCAGCCCAAGTCGACCGGTTCTCTGCGTTCGTGGCAGAAGCCTGTCAGTGCGAACGGGCAATGAGTCCATTGCAGAACAGGTGCACAAGGCCCACGGCGAGGAATACGGCAGTCTCGGCCTCCTGCTGGGTGGGGTCGCGATAGGTGCCCTTGCCGTCGGAGTGACGCGGGTCCCGATGCCAGAGTTCCTGCACCTGGTGTAGTGGCGCGTCCTGCGCCGATTCTTTGCCCCCTTCGTGGAGCACGTAGCGCCAGTCGCCTTGGTCCTGCATCGTCGCCGCGACCTTGCCCAGCGTGGGCTTCGGGTCCCTTGGGATCACAATTGGAGCAGCCGCCTCTTCTACAGCGAGGACCGCCTTCGAGTATGCGCCCTTAGGGTCGGGGTTGCGGCCGTACACCTTCTGCCATGCCTGCTCTAGCAACGTGCCCGCATGCCCCGATTCGGCCATCGCCTTGTCCGCCGCAGCCATCGCCGTGTCCCCCACGCGGCGCTCTAGGCCAGGCCTCCCGTCTCGCGTTGCCACGCGCCAGGCCGACCCTCCTAGTGCCAAAGGGCGTTCGAGTTCGTCAATCCGCCCGTTCAGGCCAACTTCACGAAGCATCGGCAGCAGGAAATCGAGAAAGTCGAGGATCAAGTCGTCATCTCGCTTCATGACGACCGACCACAAGTATGTGTTGCGTGAATACGCCGCCAACGGATCCTCAAGGCGAGCATGTAGGTCGAACATTCGCGCCAGCGTGAGGCCAGTGTCGCTGTCGTTGAAGTGACGCGTCAGACCATCGAGCGCTCCGTCGAGCCATGCGCGGATACTCTCGTGGAGCCAGATGGGAATGCCCTCGTGAAGCACACCATGGCGAGGGGTCGGACCGGAGAGCGGATAGCGGGCATCGACCATGCGCTCACCCTAGCGAAAACGCCAGCAAACGACGGGTGCCAATTGGAGATGAGATCAAGGCCCGCCTTTGCCCATGTGACTACTCGAACCACATCGCCTGCTTCTCAGCATTTCTGCCTGTGAACCAGGACACGTAGTAGTTCGACCGATACGCTCGGACCATGACTGACGAGGCACGCACAGACGAGTTTCCCCTTGCCGAAGATGAGCCGATCGATGCTGACCTGCAGGATAACGAAGACCTGACTCTAGAAGCGCTTTCTGATCTCGTCCTATATACGCTCGACTGGAGCGTGCAATCGTTGCTTGAACGCGTCGGCACGACATTCGATGTCAATCCCATGTTTCAACGCCGCGATGCGTGGTCTCGGGAACGCAAGAGCCTCTATATCGAGTCGCTGGTCGTTGGGCTGCCGGTGCCCCAAATCGTGCTCGCCGAGGACCGAGATCGGCGCGGGCACTTCATAGTGCTCGACGGAAAGCAGCGTCTCACCACGGTCAAGCAGTTCGCCGCTCCCGACGAAAACTACAAGAGTTTCAAGTTGAAGGGCCTCCAGTTCGCTCACGACCTTGAAGGAATGACGTTTGACGACATGCGGAACTCGCTCATCGGGGCTGACCTCGCCGAGAGTTTCCTCGCGCAGCCGATCCGGACCATCGTCGTCCGAAACTGGAGCAATCCAGCCGTCTTGTACCAGGTCTTCGTGCGCCTGAACCAAGGAAGCCTCTCTCTATCGCCACAGGAATTGCGCCAGGCGCTGTACCCGAACGAGTTCACCCGCTGGGTTAACGAGCGCTCAGCCCGCAGTGAAGCGATTCAGCGAGCACGGGGCCTTAAGGGCCCAGACTTTCGCATGCGCGATGCGGAGATGTTGCTCCGCTATCTTGCGTTCCGTGCGGATCTCGAAGGATATCGGGGGAACCTACGCGCGTTCCTGGACGATGCGTGTGTCACCGGCGGCGCGGACTGGCGCAGGAGCGGTAGCGATCCATTCGAAACCATGGCAGGCCAATGCGAGCAGGCGATCGAGCGTACCTTTGCGACGTTTGGCGAGCGCGACGCATTCCGCCGGTTCGAGGACGGCGCGTACAACACACGTTTCAACATCGCCGTTTTTGACGCCATGACCGCCGTGCTCGGCGACGAGGCAGTCACAAATGCCGCACTCACCGAACATGCGAGCGAGATCAAGGCGCAATTCGAGCAACTCTGCGATTCCGACCCTGATTTTGCAGACAGCCTGCAGACGACGACGAAGTCAATCGGCGCAACGGCCAAGAGAATCATCACGCTCGGCGAGATGGTCGGGTCTGAGTTGGATGTCGATCTCGGCGTCGTCGGCCGCGCGAAGGTCCTTGAGGCCTCGACTTCGAACAACTAGGTGGCCGAGCAATGGCGTCGCCCCTCCTTGCATCACTAAAGCAGCAGATCCAGAACCTCGACGCAGCGCTCATTGAGCGCAAAGACAACTTTGCCGACTACGACACGAGCGACTTCATCCGGGCGACCGGGTTTGTAGTTCTCGCGAGCGCACTACTGGAGGACTTCGTCGAGAAGCGATGCAACGAAATCGCAGCGGAAGGAATCGCACGACTTTCGCGACAACAACCGACTGCAACCGGGCGCGCCCTCTCAATGTGGTACATCGTGCGCCGCCCCAAGTCACACCTCGAAATTCCAATCCACGACCATGACCTACCGGCTCTCGCGGCCACCAAGGGTGCTGAAGCGCTAGTGGCCTACAAGCAGTCCGTGAGCAAGAGCCACGGAATCAGCGCCAACGACTTCCTGGGACTCACGGTCCCGCTAGGCCTCCGTGAACATGCCATGCCGTCTTCGCTCGGGCCACAACTTGAAGCCCTCGCGAGCCGGCGTGACGTCGCAGTCCACACCCGTGCGCCTCGCGCGCAGCAGTTGCGAGATCCGGCAATCGAGCGACAAGCGGTCGACGCGATCGTGAAGGATCTTGAGACAGTCGACGACCACCTGGAGTTCACCCTCAACAATTGGCCCATCTAGCATCGGAGGGGTTTCGGAGGAGATTCACCCCAAACCACATGCATGTAGCGCCCCCAATCAGGACCTCTACCAGGTAGCATGCTTGCCGAACTTAACTGCCTGGTGCGATGTATCGGTTGTTGGGGCTTGAGTTCACGTGGTTGGCCGCTTCAACTCACCTCATGCCATCGCGTGGCGCAAGTCAGCCACGTCCTGCCGCAGTGGCCACCTGCAATTGGCACAATGGCGAGGGCCCATTTCAGCCCGTCATCGGTCCAGACTTCATTTGGATCGGGCGCGACGTCCGACTTCAGGTCCAGTTCGTCGGCGCGCGACTCGCGTTCGCCCTGATACGGCGAGTGACCTGAGCCGAGTGCGCTCCGCGTCTGATCTCCCATGTGCACTAACGTTTCGGCCTTGGAGGGAGTGGATAGCGCCACTCCCGGCGAATGCTGTCGTTCGGGCTGGACCAGGTGACAGTGATGGTCGAATCGCTCGTTGCCATGGAGCGCGCCGCGATGAAGGAGATCGCCTCCCGAGGTCCGACTTTCGACGGGTCTCCCTGGGTGATGTCAGGGCCGACCAGAGACTCGTGGCCCTTGACCTCCACGTCAATGGCCTCCACTCCGCCGTCGTTCTGCAGCAGATACGTATCGCCCACCTGATGGGCCAAAGTCCATGCGACTGCCGCCCCGTGAGGAGACGGCCCATCCCGTTGTGCACTCAGTTGCAGAGCCTCGATACTGTCCGCGATGCGTCCGAGTTGGTCGATAGACAGCGAGGAAGCCGCTTCCGAGCGCTCGGCCGCGTGCTCAGCCGACTCGAGCGCTCGCTCGGCACGAACTGCGTCGTCCCGGCGCGACCTGCTGGTCACGACGAGTGCCACTACCGCGACGACAGCGGCGATGATCTGCGCGAACCCAATTGCGATCTCCATCGCAAACCTCCTAGCAGTTCTAGGGCATGTACTCACAGCACGTGTCGAACGGTTTGCCCTTGACGGGGCGGTACGACTTGAGGTCGCCCGTGAAGATGCGTCGGACTGGCTTGTCGCTGATCTCGCGCGTCATCGTCGGCGTGCTGCATTTGGCAGTGATCACGAGGGTAGCGACCGGAACTGGGCAGTCTTGTTGAAAATCGAAAAAAGGTGTGTGGACTGGGCTACCACACCTTTGGACACCCTAACGGCGGCGGCCGCCGGTCCCACGAACGGCGCACTTCCAGGTACATGCGCGGTTACGAGGTTGCGATCTCGTCTCCCAGCATGCCCGCGGCGTCCGCCGACGCTCGTCTCCTACCACAGTACGCCTATCTAGCAGGGATGATAGCACTTCCTCTAGCAGGGGGTGATGGTGCAATCTGAGTAGGGCGAGGCGGTCAGACAGGGCCGTGCGCACTAACTTGGAGGCACCAAATGGCCAGCGAGAGCCAGAGCGAGAGTCCAGCAATCGTAGACATGAGGGACGAGGACCGGACGCTGAAAATGGTGTCGTCATCGTCCAGCGTGTATTACGCGCGGTGTGACGATCGGGGTTGGCAATTGATGCGCGCCCGCGGGTCGGGTAACACCGCGTCTGGGCCGTACGACAACCGGTGGGTGGCGCTGATGGATGTGGTGTCTGGCCCGCGCATCGAGGATGGCGACCGGGATGTACCTGATGATGAGATCGACCCTAGCGACGTGCGCCATTGGGTGCTGAGGGTCGGGTCGCGGCATCGTTTCGAACTTCATGTGCCCGGCGGGTTCATGGACACGACCGACTTCTACTGGGTGCAAAGGCCCCTTAGGCGCGTCGAGCGTTTGAGCGAGATGCCCGCCGATGGCGACCTCACAGTGCCCGAATCGGACGATCCCCGGTATCGGCGTGACAGCGCGCCGGACTACACATGAGCGGCCAGAAGCGTCGCCTGGTGGTGCTGGACGACGAGCCGGGGATCTATCGCCTGCGCAACGCCCGTCCGGAGCGAACGCTGTACGTCGACGCGCGTGAGGGTGCCGACGTCGCCATCACGTGCATGTGTGATCCTGCGGATGAGTGCGCCCTATGGGGGCAGTGGAGCCCGCTTCTCGCGCCGGTGATCCTCCTACCGGACGGGGACGCGCAACCACGCACGTTCGGTCGGCTAGAGCGAGGGCGTCCGCACCTGTTCCTCATAGCAGATCTGCGGCCAGAGCACATCAGCGGAACGTGGCTGCTGTACCGTGCCACAGAGATTCGCCACGTGACCGACGCTGACGTGCCACGGGAATTGCCGTACATCGGCGGCCGACAGTGAGCACGCCACGAACGGTCGTCCTTGTCGACGTTGACGGAGTGATCAACGCGATGCCCGATGGTGCTGGCGACCTCGACCACTGGCCGTCCGACTCGTGGAACCGGGACTTCATATATATGCCTGCGTTCGCTGAGGCGCTGCTGATTACCTGGTCAACGGCCGTCATTGACGGGCTGCGCCTGTTCGAACAAATCCCTGGTGTGGAGATGGTGTGGTGCACCACTTGGAAGCACCGCGCTCCGAAACTGCTGTCGCCGATTATTGCGGGAGCCGGGGCTGTACGTAGTTCGCTCGGGAAGCCCGTCCGCGTATTACGTCGACAGCCGCGACGCAGACGAGCCTCGCTACTTGCGGGCCAGGGGCAACGGGCTGTCGATCAGCAGCGACATGGACGACGTATGGCACGACCTTGCCTTGCTGCGCCTGGCGACCGACGTCAATGGCAAGACCGTGATCCTTGACGTGGAGTGGACATTGATGGTCGGTGCTGGCCACTACTTCGAGACACGCAGGCCCGGCCATCCCAACGGGGACGTCTACTGGGTGATCTCGCGCGACGCATGGGAGATCGAGAGGCTTGACGCGATGCCGCCGCCAGACGACCTGACGATGCCCGAAAGGGGGTGGGGAGATGAGAATCGGCCTGCTTGGTGACACCCACGGCAACCATGCGTGGATCAAGTTCGCCGTCCGCGAGTTTCATGCACTTGGCATCACCACCGTGATCCAAGTAGGTGACCTCGGCGTCAGCCACAATGTGCCCGAATCACGCCGTTGGGATCGCACCGATCACTACCTAGGCAAACACGGCATCACCATGCTCGTCGCCCCAGGCAACCACGAGGACTACGACCACATCGACTCGCTCAATGTGGGCGACGACGGTTGGCTCCACTTCCGTCCGAACATCCTGCTTGCACCCCGAGGGTTGCGCACCACCATGGGCGGCCGCTCCTTCGTATGGCTCGGCGGTGCCGGCAGCGTCGACAGGACGCTGCGCCTGGAATGGGAGAACAACGCCGAGGCGCCCCGGTACTGGTGGCCCCAGGAGGCCATCACCGACGCCGACGTGGCACGTACCGCAGCGGGAGGGCTCGCCGAGGTGATCGTCGCCCACGAAGCCCCCACACGCGTCCAGACCATCTCCTCACGACTGCGAGGTACCGGCGGTTTCCATATAGACGACGTTGAGTACGCCAACCAAATTCGCGCCAAGTACATGGAAGCGTTCATGGCGGTGGAGCCCACCCTCGCGTTGCACGGCCACTATCACTTCGCCGTCAACGAGACCGTCGACTACGGATCATTCACCACCCACGTGTTCGGCCTCGCCAACGATGGCCAGCCCTACTCAACCGGGATGCTCGACTTAGGAGCCCTCGAGCCATCATTCATGGGGTGGCATGTTGACGCTTGAGCGCTCGCGAAGCCCGTGGTGGAACCGAGTCGCGTGCGAACGCATGACAATGCTGGAAGCGCGCGGGGAGCAGATCGTTGCGGCGAAACAAGCCCCGCCAAATGCCAGCGCGACAACCATGAGTTTGATGTCCCGGATCGGCGTAGTTCCACAGCGGATCTGGTTCTCACTTGAGGGCCCGGTGTGACAACGATGGCCTAGGAGTTTGCTGTTATGACCCTTTGACCGCCGTGGAAGTCCTGGTTGGCGGACGGTGGAGCGACGGACTCCCGCATCAAGAGTGTGGTCGGCAGGCGCCGGTGTGGACGGTTTGGCGGGGCTTGCTGCGCGCCGATGGCCTCGACGAGGTAGTCCGCGGCTAGGCGGCCTTTGGTCACGATTGGTTGGCGGATTGTCGTGAGTGCGGGGAACGTCCAACTTGCTTCGGGTAGATCATCGAATCCCGTTACCGACAACTCCCCGGGCACGGAGACACCTTCCTCTCGTGCAGCGTCGAGTACGCCGAGCGCAATGATGTCGCTGAACGTGACGATCGCGGTGGGCCGGTCGCCCTTCGCCCAGAGTTCGCGGAATGCGGCTACACCGCCGGCGCGAGTACAAGCGACTTCCACCAGACTGATGCCATCGGATTCGGGTGTCAGGCCCTGCGATGCGAGCGCTGTGATCGCCCCGTCTGCCCGACGCCGGACGGGGCCGCGCCAGTTCGTGTAACCGCCGGTGGTGCCGGTATCGAAGGCGACGATTGCGATCTTCCGGTGCCCTAGGTCGAGTAGGTGGCGGACAAGTTCAGCGACGCCTTCGCTGTCGTCGATTTCTACGGACGGCACGTCATCGCGTAGTTCGCTGTCAACCAGAACGAACGGAACTCCGCGCTGGATCAGTGCCGACACTTCGCCTCGATCAGACTCCAGACCACTCACTACGAATCCGTCGACCGCGGCCGTCGGGATGGCTTTGAGCATTGAACCGCGTAGTGGCGGGACGAGGAGAAGCGAAAAGCCCTCGGCGTGGCAAGTTTGGCCAACACCCTGGAGAAACTGGCTGTAGTAGGGGTTCTCGAGGATGGTGTGAATTTGCTGCGGAAGCAGGATCCCGAGGCTGTTCGTGCGCCGTGTTCGGAGCATTCGCGCAGCGGGATCAGATGAGTACCCGAGATCTTGCGCTACGTTCATGATTCGTCTGAGGGTTGGCTCAGACAATCGGCTCGGGTCGTTAAAGGCGAACGACACTGAGGCCTTCGATACATTGGCCTTGACTGCCACGTCCTGCATGGTGACTCGACGCTGCTTCACCCTCGGTCTCCGTCCACTGCGCCTGTGATGATTAAAGTGTCGCGCTTGCCCACGGTGTAGTAGCCGTCTGCCGAATCGGGTCTTCCGGCTATGACACTCACGCCGCGATCGTAGTTGAGTGGAATCTCTTCGCGGCTGATCGTCGTTCCGTTGCCTCGGTGAACCACGGCGATGGTGCGCTCACTTTCATGGGTTCGGATGACGAGGACAGTATCTGTGTCAAGTGCACGGTACTCCTGCGTGCCTCGGCGCAAACTCGCATTGTTGGTGCGTGCTTTGCTTAGCGTGCGGATTCCGTCGAGGAGCGGGCGCGACCACTTGGTGTCATCCCACTGCATGCCGCCGCGGCACCCGGGGTCGTTTTGGCCAAGCATGCCGACTTCGTCTCCGTAATAGACCATCGGAGCGCCTTCAGATGTGAACATCAGCGCGTACGCGAGCAGCGTGTCTTCGACGGCTTCGTTGTGGCGGGTGAGAACGCGCTCGGTGTCGTGGCTGCCGAGAAGGTTGAGCATCCCTTTGTGGAAGCCCATCGGGATGCGGTCACGTAGTTCGTTCATGCCTTGCGCAAGCGCGTAGGCGTCGACGGTCTTGTCTGCGGTGAAACCGAGAGTGAGGTCGCGCAACGTGTAGTTCATGGTGCCGTCCGCGATGTCTCCCTGGAGCCACTCCTCGGGAGCGCGCCACTCCTCGGCAACGATGTAGAGGTCATCGCCGAGTGTCTTCACGGTGTCGCGAAAGCCGCGCCAGAATTCGTGATTGATGAAGTACGGGACGTCCAGCCGCCAGCCGTCGATGCCTTGCTTGATCCAGTATTCCGCGACGTCGTAGTGGTGTGCGCGAACCTCAGGGTTGTACGCGTTCCACTTGGGTAGGTAGTGGCATCCAGAGCATGTCCGGTAGTTTGGCACCGGTTGTGGCCGAACGGGAAAACCCTCCACTGAGTACCAATTCACGTATTTGGACTTCTCTTCGTTCTCCACGACGTCTCGGAACGCCCAGTGGCCGTCGCCGCAGTGATTGAGCACCGCGTCGAGCACGATCCGGAGTCCCCTCGCATGGGCGGCTTCGACGAACTTGCGGAATGTGCCGAGGTCTCCAAGACCGGCATCGATTTTGAAGTAGTCGTTGGCGTCGTAGCGGTGGTTAGTGTTCGCCGCGAATATTGGCGTCAGGTACAGCGCGTTCACACCAAGCGATGCAATGTGGTCCAAGTGGTCAATGATGCCCTGGAGGTCACCGCCGAAGAAGTTGTCGGGAGTTGGCTCTGAGTCCCATGGCACGACATCGTCCGGGTCCAGCGAGGAGTCCCCGTTTGCAAACCGTTCAGGGAAGATCTGATAGAAGGTGGCATCTGCCACCCAGTCGGGAGTACTCACGTGGTGCCTCTCATCCCTTCAAGCCAGTTGATGCGACGCCTCGAACAAGAGCGCGCTGGAAGAACATGAAGACGACCATGCTCGGAAGCGTCGCTGTGAGCGTCCCCGCCATGAGGTAGTTCCATGACGTTCCATACCGTCCAACGAAGGCCTGGAGTCCGATTTGAATGGTTCGAGACTCGTCAGTGTTGGTGACCAGCAGTGGCCACAGAAAGTCGTTCCATGCAAACAGGAAACTGAACATGGCGAGCGTGGCCAATGCGGGCTTTGCTAGCGGCACGATGATGCGGAAGAACGTACCGATCCGGCTACACCCGTCGAGACGGGCGGCCTCCTCCAGTTCCACGGGGATCGTCGAGAAATACTGACGAAGCAGAATGATCCCGAAGACATCAGCCAATCTTGGGACGATGAGGCCCGCGTAGGTGTCGATCCAGCCCAGATTCGCCACGATCGCGTAGGTCGGGATGATCGTCACGAACGCCGGGATCATCAGGGCAGCCAATAACACCACGAAGATGGCATTCCTACCTGGAAAGCGCAGTCGAGCGAACGCGTAGGCGGCGAAGGCGTCGAGAACGACATGGCCAGTCACGATTCCTGCGGCCATGATGATGCTGTTGATGTAGTACTGGCTAAATGGGGCTGCTTGCCAGGCCTGCAGGTAGTTCTCCCAGTGCCAGGAGGTCGGAATGATGGATGCATTCGTGTAGGTCTCGGCGCGTGTGCGGAGCGATGTGGTGAACATCCACAAGAACGGCACCACGACGAACACGGCACCAGCCAGGAGTATCGCGTGACGACCGAGACGGGTCGCTCGTGAGTGTGTTTTCATGCGTCGTCCTTTCCGGCCCCGCTGGCGCGCCACTGCACGAGGCTGACACCGAGGACTAGACAGAGGGTGACGAACGCGATGGCGGTTCCGTAGCCGAAGTTGCCCAAGCGGAATGCTTCGCGATACATCATCATGCCGAGTACATCCGTACCCCCACGCGGTCCACCCCCGGTGAGTACGTACACGAGGTCGAACGCCTGAAAACTGGTGATCAGCGCTTGAACGACGACGAAGAATGTCATGGGTGCTAGCAACGGAACCGTAATGTGACGAACCCGCTGCCGGAAATTCGCTCCGTCGATCTGCGCCGCCTCAGATACCGAGTCCGGCAAAGCCTGTAAGGCAGTCAGGTAGAGGATCGCGTTGAAGCCAATGTTCTTCCACACCGTTAGTAGCGTGAGGGCACCGAGTGCAAGCCACCGATCTTGGAGCCAGTCGGGTCCGGCTATACCGAAATTGGCAAGAAACGCGTTCACGAAACCCGCCGGGTCGAGCATGTACTTCCAGACGATCGCGGCAGCGACTGACGACGTCACCACGGGCAGGAAATAGATACCGCGGTAGAAGCCGCGGCCACGAAGTGGTGCATCGAGCAGGAGCGCGATGGCTAGACCAGAGACGACAGAGAGCACCGAGACACCGAGCGCGTACAACACAGTGACGAGCAGGCTGTTCCAGAACTCTGAACTTTGCGCTAATCGCGCGTAATTCTCGAGTCCGACAAAGGTCTTGACGGGGTCAAAGCCGTTCCAGTCGGTAAGGCTGATGTGGATTCCCGAAATGATCGGGTAGAAGACGAAGATGCCAAGAACCAAGAGCGCGGGTGAGAGGAAAAAGGCTGCCGTCAGCACTTGGTCGCGCTCGTAGTTGCGCCACCAGCGTCGTCGATTCCGACGACGGATCCCGCCGGGGGCCACGTTTGGCCCCCGGCGGATTCCTGAATCGTTGACGGTCACGATGAGACTTAGCCGTTCGCAATCACATCGTTGACGGCCGACTCAGCATTGGCGAGCGCCTCGTCAACACTCACCTCTCCTGCAAACGCCCTCTCGAGTTCCTTCGCGAATGCGAACGAGATCTTCGGGTACAGCGGGGTGTTCGGTCGTGCGTGTGCGTCGGCCATCTGCTCAACGTAGGGCAGGAGGCGAGGCTGGGTTGAGTTGACCCAGTCGAGGTAGTCGTTGCTGGTGGCGACCGAGGTCGTCACCGGGAGCATTCCTGTGGCTTCGCTCCACTCCATGACCTGCGTCGGCTCAAGGAACCATGCGAGGAAGTCTGCAGCGGCTGCGGCGGTCTCCGGCGAGTTGTCGAACACCATTGCCTGCTCGCCACCGAGGTTCGTGGCGGGTTGGCCGTCGGAAGGATACGGAACCTTGGCCACGCCAAATTCGAATGGCGGGTCAGGAGCCCAGATTCCTACCATCCACGATCCCTCTTGCGCAGATCCACCCATACCCTTTTCGAACTCGCCCCACCTGGCGTAGGGGCTGACGCCAGAGTCGATCAGATCCATCCAGTACTGCAGGGCCTTCTTGCCTTGCGGCGTGTTGAACTCTGCGGCCGAGTTGTCTGCATTGAGAAACTCACCGCCGGCCTGCCATAGGTTGACCTGGAAGTTCCACGTCAGACCCTCGCCGTTGTCTCCGGCCTGGGTGAACAGGTCGTAGCCGGGCTTTCCGGTCTTATCCAGAATGGTTTTGCCGTCTTGCATGAGTTCTTCCCAAGTCGTCGGCGGATTCTCGGGATCGAGCCCCGCCTCTGCGAAGAGCGTCTTGTTGTACATGTAGGCGAGGTTGTTCGCTGAGACGGGTACGGAGACCTGCTTGCCGTCGATGTTGCCGAACGACGTCAGTGCCGGGTTGATATCTGACAGGGTTGCGCCAGGCAGGAGCGGGGTAAGGTCGGCAAGCGTTCCCAGTTGGGCGATTTGGGGAACCCACACGAGGTCACCGATCGCGATGTCGGGCAATGTGTCCGATGTCGCCGATGCCCGCAGTTTGGTCAGGAAGTCAGCGTTGGGCACGTTCGAGGTTGAGACATTGGCTGCCGGGTGAGACGCGTTGTACTCGGCGGCCATCGCGTCGAAAGTGTCGGCGTTTGTGCCGTCCCAGTAGTGCCACACGGTGACGTCGGTGACTTCGCCGACATTGGTGGTGCCCGGCGGCTGGCTGGCTGCGGTGTCGTCCGGGCTGGACGCGGAGCACCCACCAAGGGCGAGCGTCGCGACACCCACGGTCGCGATCAGGTATTTCCGGAACTGAATCATCTCTACTCCTTCGTAGATATTGGGTAGGCTATATGGCCTTCTTGTGCCGATCCTGTGCAATAACGGCGTCAGCACGCGCCGCGTCTTGGTGAGTGGTCGTGAACCACGTGGCGCTATTTGCTGGGACCAGCCCAGATCCGGCCTCTGGCGCGGTGGAGACCGCGGGCAAACCCAGTGCCCAACGCTCCGGTACTCGAATCGGGTCCGGACCGAGATTGACAACACAGGCGCCATTGGCTCGTTTGAACGCGAGTACTTGGTCACCTGCGCCGTACAGCCATTGCGGTTCGTCTGATCCCTCGAAAAGCGCTTTGCGCGCACCGATGAGACGCCGATAGGTAGAGAGGGTGGAGTCGTCGCTTGCTTCCTGGACGCTTCGTGCGTACGAGGCGAAAGAAGCCGGCTGCGGGAGCCACGTGGGGTCGGAGTCTGCTGGGCCAAAGCCAAACGTCGGACCAGATGGCTCCCACGGCAACGGCACTCGGCATCCGTCGCGACCGAGTTCCTTGCCCCCTGAGCGGGCCCAGATGGGATCCTGCCGTGCGTCGGCGGGAAGGTCTAGGACCTCAGGTAATCCAAGTTCTTCGCCTTGGTAGAGAAATGCCGCGCCTGGAAGGGCCAACAGCAGCGCCGCCGCTGCGGTCGCGCGCCGCCCCCCAAGTTTCATATCTGCGGGGCCGCGTCGCCGGGCGGCTGCGATCATGTCCGCTGGGTCGAGGGCTTCGGTTGGTTGCTCTTGTCCGTAGCGGGTCGCGGTTCGGTGCACGTCGTGGTTCGACAGGGTCCATGCCGGTGCATCTGTCGTGCGAGCGACAGCCATGCCACGTTCGATGGCCCGTTGCATGGCCCTTGCTTCCCACGGCTGTACTAGCAGTTCGAAGTTAAAGGCTTGGTGCAGTTCATCGGGTCGCAGATAGGCGGCCAGACTCTGCGTCGAGGGCACCCAGATCTCGCCTACAAAGTACTTCGGCTCGGGGTAAGCGTCGCCCAATGCGCGCCAGCGACGATAGATTTCATGTACCTCGGGCTGATCCCACATCGCATAGTTGTGACCACCACTGCCGTGTTCCGCGCCGGGCCAGTCCTCCATTTCAGGGGACTTGAAGAGGCCATGGGCGACGTCAATGCGGAACCCATCGACACCGCGGTCAAACCAGAACTTGAAGACGTCATCGAAGTAGTCCGCAACGACAGGGTTGCGCCAATTGAAGTCCGGCTGCGCTGGGTCGAACGCGTGAAAGTACCACTGTCCAGCAGAGCCATCCGACTCCTCAAGGCGCGTCCACGCAGGACCACCGAAGACACTCTGCCAATTGTTCGGGGGAAGATCGCCGTTGGGCCCCCGCCCTTCCCGGAATAGAAACTTGTCGCGCTGCGCGCTTCCGGGCTTGGCGCGTAGCGCCTCCTGGAACCAGGCGTGATCGAGGGAACAGTGGTTCGCGACCATATCCATCAACACACGAATCCCAAGTTGATGTGCCTCGGACACGAGAGCGTCAAAGTCTTCGAGGTTCCCGTAGGACGCGTCGATGGCCATGTAGTCCGCAATGTCATAGCCGTGGTCGCGTTGAGGAGAGACGTAGCAAGGGTTGAGCCAGATCGCATCGCAACCAAGCGCCGCAATGCTGCCAAGTCCGGCGCGAAGACCGATCAAGTCTCCGACACCGTCGCCATCTCCATCGCGGAATGACCGTAGGTAGACCTGGTAGACAACGGCGCTTTTCCACCACTCATGGCGGCCGCTCGCGCAACCGGCACCGCGAGTCGATACCGCCGCGTCAGGCACAGCCCCAGTCATCATTGAACATTCCCATCGCCGAACAGTGCATGTTTGTTTAATCGGTTTACTAGATGGATACTATGCGCCGGGGCGAGCGAGCGCAACCGGCGTGGGGAATTCCGTGACGCAAACGTGACTAAGGGGGGCGTGGATCGGCACGCGGGCTGGAGGATTTAACAGGCGGGTCGGGACGGAAAGACGTAGCGGCCGCGCGGACAAGGCCCCGACACGTGCCGGAGGTGCAAGCCAGTGCAGAGCACCTTGGGCATCGGACCCAAGCCGTCGCCACCTGTTTCTTGCGGTGTCCTGCGTCGGCTGATTGTCTGTCCCACCGGATACCTTCGTTGACAGGAGGTGTGGCCATGGGGCGCACGATCAGGTTGTCGGTGAATCCGCTGCTTGACGCGGCTGGGGATTCCGTCGCGCCGCACGTGGGAGGCCTAGACGCATCGCTTGCGCAAGGGACGGGCACCGGACTTGTTCGCTCGATTGTCGTGGTGATGAATGTGGCGGTGGAGCCCACCCTCGCGCTGCACGCGCACTATCACTTCGCTGTCAACGAGACCGTCGACTACGGCGCCTTCACCACGCATGTGTTCGGCCTCGCCAACGACGGCGAGCCGTACTCAACCGGCGAACTCGACCTCGACACCCTCACACCAACCTTTACCCGGGGGCGACCATGAATGACATCACTCCGAGGATCAACACGGAAGAGCCTGGCAAAGTCACCGTCGAATGGGGCGAGCACGACGAACATGTGGTCGAAGTCGTCGTGTTCGAGGAAGGACTTCCCTGGAGCCCTTCGGTATTCGCACGCTTCACCGGAACAGCATTCAGTCGCGCTGGCGGGACGCCCAACGGGACGGTGGTCCACGCGACGCGACTCGGCGCTGCGAGCCTCATGCACGGCGCGCCACTTGCGCAACAAACCCTGTCGTTCATGGTCGCTAGTCTCGAGACATGCCCAAAGCGCCCTCATTGCAACAGATCCGATCAAGCGCTGCCGGTTTCGCGCATTCGTGGCGAGACGAGGAGGGATACGAACGCGGTCAGGCGCAATCCTTTGTGCGTGACTTGCTTGGAGTGTTTGGCGTGACGGAGAGCCGCGCGGCGGTGTACGAGATGCGGGCACAGCGATCCTCGACAGGTAGTCACGGCTACATCGACGCTCTGGTACCCGGCCTTGTCGCAATCGAGATGAAGTCCGCGGGCAAAGATCTCGACGCGGCAGAGCAGCAAGCACTCGACTATCTCGACTCCCTCTCGGACGCCGAGATGCCGCGGTATGTCCTAACGTCGGACTTCAAGCGTTTCAGGCTGGTCGACCTCCAAGAGTCGGCGCAGGGTTCGTTCGAGTTCGGCCTTGACGAACTTCCGGTCGAGGTTGAACGCTTAGCGTTCTTGGCGGGCTATGGCCTCCGTCAGTTCGGCTCCAAGGAGCAGGAGGCCGCTTCAATCAAGGCTGCCCAGTTGATGGCTGGAATTTGGGAGCAGTTGGAGGGTTCCGGGTTCACCGACCATGAAGCATCCGTCTTCATGGTCCGGACTCTGTTCGCACTGTATGCGGACGACTCTGCGGTCTGGGAGCGAGACCTGTTCCTTGAGTTCATCGAAACTCGTACAAGCGAAGACGGCTCGGACCTTGGCGCACAGTTGTCGGTGCTCTTCCAGGCGATGGCGCGCCCGACCAATGCGCGAATGAGCCACCTTGACGAGTTGGTGCAGCGCTTCCCGTACGTAAACGGCGACATATACCAAGAAGTCCTAGGAATACCGGCCTTCAACAAGTCGATGCGGGACACCCTGCTCACATGCTGCGCCTTCAACTGGTCCGACATCTCGCCCGCCATCTTCGGATCCCTGTTCCAAGCGGTAAAGGACTCAAAGGCACGACGCGGCCTCGGCGAGTACTACACGACTGAGACAAACATCCTGAAACTCATCCGGCCGATGTTCCTCGACCAACTTCGGGAACGGTTCGATGAGGGCTTCCACGACCCGGCAAAGTTGCGGGCCCTGCGCCGCGACATGGGCAAGATGCGGTTCCTCGACCCGGCGGCCGGCTGCGGAAACTTCCTGCTGGTCTCGTACCGGGAGATGCGGCGACTAGAACTCGACATCCTCCTGCGGCTCCAGGACTTGGGGGCACGGGGACCATTTGACAGAATCCGGCAGCGACGCGCGGATGTCCTCCAGGCAGTGCTGTTCGCCACGACGTGGAAAATGCTCCCTCCGGAAGTGAGATCTACCTGGCAGGGAGACGTCACCATCGACGCAACCCACATCCCTGTCTACGGCAAGAAGGGCCCATTCGGTCGCAGGAAAGGTCATCTGACTTGGAGCCCGGAGGTCTGCGCGGGCTGGTATCACAAGGAGAAGGACCGTCGAGACAAGGCCTTCCACGAGGGAATTGGACGGAACTCGACCGACTATGTCTGGGCCTACGACTTGCACCTCGCTGTCACGTGTGGGCCGGGCGTCAACGAGTTGTTCCCCGAGATGATCCTTGGCGCGGTCTACGACACCCCTGGCAAGGAGCCCGGCCTGAACGCCGCCGTGCTCGTCCAAGGAATTCACGATCAGGGATTGCCCTCCGGTCTCACAGTGACCGACCGGGGGTACTCACAGATTCCTGCGGAGCGGTTCCACAACCAGATCGCGAGCGTAGGGCGGACCGTGGTCATGTCATACAAGAGGCAGGACCTCGGCAGGCAGGATGAATATGGGGGGATGCTTCAAGTCGACGGCGCTTGGTTCGCTCCGTGCCTGCCACAGCGCCTCGAGAGCGCGTCTCTCGATCACGAAGACGGAGACATAGACGACGCCACCTATCAGGCGAGGCTTACCGAGCGTCGAGACTTCAAGATGCGGTACCAGGGCGACACCAAAAACGGGGAGGGTGAGCGATGGCGGTGCCCGGCTCAGGGTGATGGCGCCACGAGAGCATGCCCCAAGTACCAGCCGCATCGACTTGCCGGCAAGAAGTATCTCCCGATAGTGGAAACCCCTCCCGCAGAGCCCACGGAAGTCTGTCGCAACCGCTCTTCGACCACCAAACCGAAGTCGAGAGGGCTACGCCACAGCCAGGTGCTTGAGTACGGAAGCCCTGAATGGAAGAAGGCGTACACCGACGGCCGCAACCAGATCGAAGCGAAGAACCGACTGATCAAGAACGAAGTCGATGAAGCAATGGCATCACGAGACCAACGACGATTCCGGGGACTCGGCAACCACACCCTCTTCACGGCCTTGCGACTCGTCGCGACGAACATCCGGGCTGTGATCCACTTCTTGTCCCGCTCCGAAGCCGACCAGCAGGCCCCTGCATCAGTCAAAGCCAAGACAGATCTCATCTGGGACTGCGACGATGGCGAAGCAGCCGACGCCGCTCCTGAAGCGAGTCCACATCGAATTGCGGGCCGACAACCGAGCCCCGAAAAATCGCGCAAGAGACACCGCCAAGCGGCCTAGCGCAGGCGAGAACACAACACCGCATCGGAGCACGCGAGCCTCGAACGAGGTTTCGTGTGCTTCCGCGTACCCTCCGCCGCAACGAACTCACCCATCGGCTCCACCTACGGTGAGCCAACCTTGCACGAGACCCGTCAGCAAGACCCAGCAGCGCGCCGCGACGGAGTTCTGCAAACAAGGAGTCGCAATTGTGCAAACATCCCGAAGGTGGGCCAGGTGGGGCTCGAACCCACGACCGACGGATTATGAGTCCGCTGCTCTAACCGGCTGAGCTACTGGCCCTTGGTGGTACGCCGATGCTAGTGGCGTATCTCGTACGCCGTTTCACCGTGCTGATGAGAATCGAGGCCCTGCTCCTCGCCTTCCGGTGTTACTCGCAGCCCCATAAAGGCTCGCAGTCCCATCGCGATGACCCAACTGGCGACGAACGCGAATGCCGAGATTACCAGCACGGCAACCGCCTGCTTTCCCAGTTGCGCCGCATCCCCCGCGTTGACCAATCCGACCGCCTGGGTACCGCCGCCGACGATGAGGCGGGCGAAGAACCCGACAAACAGCAATCCCAGCACCCCGCCCACATAGTTCACGGCGACCACGTCAAGCGCGTCGTCAAAGCGCCACCGAAACTTGACCCGAAGGGCCAGGAAGGACGCACCGCCCGCAAGGAAACCGAGCAGGAGCGACGCGAAGGGGTCCAAGAAACCTGCGGCCGGGGTGACGGCCACGAGGCCAGCAACCGCACCCGAGACGGCACCCCGGGACGTGGCCTTGCCGTTGAGTCGCTTCTCCAGCAGTAGCCAGCCGGAGACGGCGCCGACCGCCGCGAGATGGGTCGCCAGCACCGCCGACGCTGCGACACCGTTCGCGGACAAAGCCGAGCCCGCGGTCAGGCCAAGCCATCCCATCCACAGCAACAGGGCGCCCAGCAGCGTCAGCGGAAGACTGTGCGGCCGCATCGTGGACTCTTGCCAATGACGCCGCGGGCCGAGCACCAGGACGAGCGCCAGCGCCGACGCCCCCGCACTGACGCCCACCACGGTGCCTCCAGCGAAGTCGAGCACCCCCCACGCCACCATCCACCCGCCGGGTGCCAACGCCCAGTGCGTCACCACGGGAAACACGACCACCGACCACAGCGCGAGGAACGCGAGCATCGCGCCGAACTTCATCCTGTCGGCGGCAGCGCCGGTGATCACTGCCGCCGAGAACACCGCAAGCATCATCGTGAACATGGCGAAGGCGATGGGCGGAAAGTCAAGTCCCGCGAATATCGGCGACTCCCCAAGGCCCGCGAGGCCCGCATGGTCAAGGTTGCCGACGAAGCCGCCCAGAGCGTCGGGCCCGTACGCGAGGGAAAAGCCGACAAGCACCCACGTGACCGACACCGCCACGATCGCGCCCACGACGTACATCATCATCCCGAGCGCATTCTTGGAGCGCACCAGACCGGCGTAGAACAGCGCGAGGCCAACAATCATGAGCAGGACCAGCGCGGTGCACAGGATCATCCAGGCCGTGTCCCCGGCGTCGTACACGGGCGTCATTGCTTCCCCTTCATTGCGATGCGAAGTCAGGTTACCGTGCATGAACCTGAAGCCCAGATCGTGTAAGGTTTCTTCGGTTCGTGACGATGACATCGTCGCCGATCCCCTGTAGCTCAATTGGCAGAGCAGCCGACTGTTAATCGGCAGGTTCTTGGTTCGAGTCCAAGTGGGGGAGCGTGAAGGCGGGGCTAATCGCCCCGCAACGACCGGCGCTTGGCCTCCAACGCAATCATCTCAGCGAACAGTTTCTGAGCCTCGTCGGTGCCAGCACCCGCGCGCTGCATCGCCCCTCGCAAGTCGCCGATCCGGCGCGTCAGATGCCCATCCAGAACCTTGGCCATCACGGAACCGCCGTACACGCCCAGCGTGTCGGCCTTGTCGTGGGGCAACGGGGTCACCGCGAGCTCGTTGACGATGCCGGCGAGGTCTTCCCCCGCCTCCTGAATCACCTGCGCGACCCAGTCGTGGCCCGCCGCTCGCACGCCACCCGCCGCTGCGATGGCGGAGAAGATGGCGCGGTACTGCGGGACGGCGAACGCTTCGGCGACCAGGTCGTCGGCGACCTGCAAGGCGCTGGGAACCGCGCGAATCGCGTCGGGTGCTTGGAGCAGCGCGCCCAAGGACAGCGCCTCGGCGCGCGCCATCGGGTCGCGGCGATCCGGGCGCGCGCGGTGTGATGCGGATGGCGCGCCCTGCCCCTGGTCTGCAGAAGTGGGGCGCTGCGACGTGGAACCCGCCCTGGTGACGGCCGCCAACACCGTGTCGGTGTCCATGCCGAGCCACCCCGCCAAGCGGCGCCCATATTCGGGTCGCAGCGCGGAGTCGCGCAGCCGCGCCACCACCGGAGCGGCCGAGCGCAAGGCGGTCACGCGGCCTTCGGGAATGTTGAGGTCATGGCCGGCCAGCGTGGTCTTGATGACAAACTCAAACAGGGGCACGCGCGCCTCGAGCAGCGCCCTCACCGCCTCGTCACCGCGCTGTTGACGCAGATCACACGGGTCCAGGCCGTCGGGATCGACCGCCACGAACGTCTGGGCCAAGAACTGTTGGTCCAGATTGAAGGATTTCAGCGCGGCGTTCTGGCCCGCCTCGTCTCCGTCAAAGGTGAAGACCACCTTGGCGCGCATCCCGCCGACCTTGATCTGTGCTCCGCCCGTGTCGCCCATGAGACGCCGCACAATCTTGACGTGCTCCTCGCCAAAAGCAGTACCGCACGTCGCGACGGCGTTCTTGACCCCGGCCAGGTGGCACGCCATGACGTCGGTGTACCCCTCGACCACCACGGCGGTCCTGTCGGTGCGGATGGCGCCCTTGGCAAGGTCGATCCCGTACAACACCTGGGTCTTCTTGTAGAGCTGGGTCTCCGGGGTGTTGAGGTACTTGGGGCCCTGATCGTCCTCGAGAAGGCGACGCGCGCCGAATCCGATGACCTCGCCCATCACATCCCTGATGGGCCACACGAGTCGGCCGCGAAAACGGTCGTAGAGTCCGCGCTGTCCCTCGGAAAACAGTCCGGTCGCCTGGAGCTCAGGCTCCGCGAAGTTGCGGCCGCGCAAGTGGTCAAGCAACGCCGACCATCCTTGGGGCGCATAGCCGACGCCGAACTCCTCGGCGGCGTCCTTGTCAAAACCGCGCCCCGTCAGGAAGTCGCGGCCGATCGCGGCCTCGGGACTGGTGAGGGCCTCCCGGTAGAACTCCGCGGCAAGGCGATGCGCCTCGAGCAGCCGCGCGCGCTGAGGGCCGGACGGCTCGGTACGCTGGCCGCCCGCCTCGTAGCGCAACTCCACGCCCGCCCTGGGCGCCAAGTACTCCACCGCCTCGACAAAGCTCATGCCGTCGAGCTTCATGATGAAGTCGATGACGTCGCCGCCCTCACCGCAGCCGAAGCAGTGATAGCGGCCCACGCCCGGCCGGACGTGGAACGACGGGGAGCGCTCATCGTGAAAGGGGCACAGCCCCCGCATGGAGCCGACCCCAGCGGGCTTGAGGGTGACGTGCTCACCCACGATCTGTTCGATCGGTGCACGCTCTCTCACGGACGCTACGTCGTCCCTGTTGATCGTGCCAGCCATGGGTCACACTCTAGGCCCGATGCGCCCTCGCTTCGTAGGTAGGCTAGGCAACGGCGACGAGAGGAGACGCGCGTGAGGGTCGATGCCTTCCTTGCCGATTCGGCAGAGGTGGTCAACAACAAGATCTACGCCCTGGGCGCGGGGTGGAACACGGTCTTTGTGCGCTCCTTCCCGGCGGTGCACCGGCGACTCGCGGTGGCCGCCGTGGTGCACGTTCCGTTTACCGACACGAACGTTTCGCACCGCTTTGAACTGCGGCTCGTCACGGAAGACGGCAAGCCGTATCCCGTGGGTGTGCGCATGGGTGAAGACGGCAAGCCGGAGGCTATTCAAGCCCTTGGCGGCGAGTTCACGCTCGGCAGGCCGCCGATGCTGGTGGACGGCGACGAGCAAGTCGCGTGCTTTGCCTTTGCCATCGACGGAATGCGCTTCTCCGAGGCCACCAAGTTCTCGTGGGTTATCTCCGTGGACGGCAAAGAGGAAGCGCGCCTGCCCATGCGCGTTCAGCTCGCTCAGCAGCAATGACCGCATATCTCAACGCCGTCTACCCGGCGATGCTGGTCGCGACCGCCGTGCTCTTTGTGGTCGGGGCGGTGACCCTCGCCTGGATTCACGCGCACCGTGCGCTGCAGTGGGTGGTGACCGGGTTCTACGTGGTGACGTTCGTCGAGGTCTTGACGATTCTTGCCGCAATCTTCGGTGGCGGCGTCCCCATCGTGATCACCGTCGGCTACCTGCTCGCCGCCGTCGCACTCCTGCCGCTGCTCGGCATCAGTCGCCTCGGCCTGCCGGATGCGGACGACCCAGACCCTCATCGCCCTGTGCTGCAACGGGACCAGATGGCGCGCGTCGACGCCGTGGCCGCCATGATCATCGCCGTGGCCGCGGCGGTGGTGGCTTGGCGGTTGGCCTCAATCTTCCATGGAGTCCTGTGAATCCCCTCGCCCGCATCGGGCTGATCGTCTCATACGCAGTGTTGGCCCTCGCGGCGCTCGGACGCTCGTCCTACCAAATCTCCACAAAGTTCGCCGACGCGCCCTTGGCGTACTCCGTCTCCGCGCTATCGGCCATCCTCTACGCGGTCATCGCGATCGCCTTGTGGAAGGGCCGCCACCGCATCGCCCTGATCGGCACGTCGATCGAGTTGGCGGGAGTGCTGATCGTCGGCACGCTCGGCTACATCGAGTCCTCGTGGTGGCCCGACCAGACGGTGTGGACGGGCTACGGCTCCGCGTACGGCTGGGTTCCGCTGGTGCTTCCGATACTCGCCCTGTGGGCGCTGCTACGGGCGCGTCGCGCCCACCTAGCATCGTCAGGAGACGGCGCTTAGGGCTTGCCCCGCTTGGGCCTCACCACAAACTTGTGGTGCCAGTCGTATGCCGACTTGTCCGTGAGCGACGCCACCTGATCGACCGCCACCCGCAGCCTGCCCGCGTCGTCGGTGCAATCCGACCAGGACACCGCGAAATGTGGCTCCAGGGCGTCGGCGCCGCGCGCCGCCAACGCCGCGACAAGGTCGATGAGGCGTTCGCGTTGCGCCTTGTACGACGGCTTGCGCTCGCGCGGGGCCATGAGGAAGTGCACGGCCACGCCCTTGAGCAACAGGATCTCGGCGGCGGTCTCATCCGGAATCACCAACCGCGCCGCGTGCCGCGTGAACGGGCCCTCGCCATACTCGGCGCGCGTGGCGTCGGCGATCGACGACACCATTTGCCCGATGAGTTGGCTCGTCATGTCCTTGAGGCTTGCCAGGGCGCGGTGAGAGCCGTCGTAGGTGTCCATCCACCACGGCTGGACGCGTAGCCTGTCGAGCGCCCCCACCACTGCGTCCTCGTCGCCCCTGCCGTACCACTCGCGCACGTGGGCCGCCACGGCCTGCGCCCGGCCGGCGTCGCGAAGCGTGCTCAGCGCGACGCCGTTGTGCACCACCGCATCCTCGACATCATGCACGGAGTATGCGATATCGTCCGCGACGTCCATGACCTGGGCCTCGAAGCTGGGGGAACGGTCCGGCGCTCCCTTGCGAAGCCATGTGAAGACCTCGAGGTCGTCCTCGTAGACGCCGAACTTTCGCGTCGGCTTGCCGTCGGCGCGAAGAGGGGTCGCGTTTTCGCGCCACGGATACTTGATGCCCGCGTCAAGGGTGGCGCGGGTGAGGTTGAGGCCCACGCTGTCTCCCGTGACCGGGTGGACGGACTTGGGCTCGAGCCGCGACACGATCCTCAGCGTCTGGGCGTTGCCCTCAAAGCCGCCGATGTCCTTGGCCGCAAAGTCGAGCGCCCGCTCGCCGTTGTGGCCAAACGGGGGGTGTCCCAGGTCATGCGCCAGGCACGCGGCGTCCACCACATCGGGGTCGCACCCGAGCTGTTTGCCCAGCCCCCGCCCCACCTGAGCCACCTCAAGACTGTGGGTGAGGCGGGTGCGCACAAAGTCGCCACTGCCCGCACCGAGGATCTGAGTCTTCGCGCCAAGGCGGCGCAGCGCGCTCGAATGGACGATGCGCGCCCGGTCCCGCTCGAACGAGGTTCTATCCGCCTGCTTGGGCGGCTCGTCGACGAATCTCTCGGTGTCGAACGGGCCGTAGCCTGCGGGAAGGGAAGTCACTCTGTGATGCTATAGCGCGCCTCGGCGTCGGGATTGCGTGTGAGCGAACCGTCAGCCGCCGGATACGGACAGCTCGGCCTCACGCAGCCGCAACTCCAGGTCCGGGGTGATGTCCTGCGTGTCGAGCCAGCCGTCGGGGCACGCGGGCTTGCGTGCAGTGCCTTGGCGGCCGCGCGGCCCTTCGGCATCGGGCCCAGGGAACGGTGAGTCGAGATCCATCTCGTCGAGAATTCCGCGCAACTGCGACAACGACTCGACCAGGCCGAGGCGCCGTCGGACGTCTCCCCCCACCGGGTATCCCTTGAGATACCAGGCAATATGTTTGCGGATCTCGCGCATGGCGCGGTTCTCGTCGTCGTCAAAGTGCGCCACCATCAGCTG
>DGBM01000038.1:273-516 GCA_002384765.1 Demequinaceae bacterium UBA4004 | reverse complement strand
CCAGATGTCGCCGTTGCCCAGGACGGGAATCGAGGTGACGGCTTCCTTGAGGCGCGCAATGGCTTCCCAATCGGCGTGACCCGAGTAGTAGTCGGCTGCCGTCCGGGCGTGCAGCGCCACCGCAGCGACGCCCTCGCTCTCCGCCATGCGGCCGGCGTCGAGATAGGTGAGGTGGTCGTCGTCCACGCCCTTACGCATCTTCACCGTGACCGGCACGTCGAACTTGGAGGCCTCACGGACCGC
>DGBM01000038.1:0-184 GCA_002384765.1 Demequinaceae bacterium UBA4004 | reverse complement strand
AACCGAGCGCGGCGTCTCGTCGGGATCGTGCGCGATGATGCGCATGCTCTCCGGCGAACGCTCCACGAGTGCGCGGGACGTCACCATCTCCGCCACGTAGAGTCCCCCGCCGTGCTCCCTGCAGAGGCGCCTGAAGGCGGCGTTGGTGATGCCCGCCATCGGCGCCAGGATCACGGGCGTCTCG
>DGBM01000061.1 GCA_002384765.1 Demequinaceae bacterium UBA4004 | reverse complement strand
TCGGTCCTGGGTCTGCCGGTCTCCACGCGTTCGGTCACCGTGTAGTCGAGCATTACCGTGATCGGGGCATCGACATACCGCTCGATGAAGTCGAGGCTCAGGAGCGCCGGGAGGTTGTCTGTGCCGAACATGCGCACCATCGCGATGCCGGCTTGCCTCAGGTCTGGTCCGTAAAGGGCGTCCAGGACCATCTGGTCATGCGGTCCTTCCACGACCAGGATCCCAGCGACGGCGGACAGCAACTCGCCGTGGGTGAGGCCCAGCTCTCGGGTCACCCGGCGGCGCGCGTTGAGGTCCATCGGGGTCACAGCCGTGAGCGCACCGCCGCTGAGGTGCACGGTCTGCCAGTCCGCGAACTCGAGGAAGGCCGGGGAGTGCGTGGCCACGACGACGTTCTGCCCTTCGTTGCGGAGGCCCTGGACGGCCGACGCGACACGTCGCTGAGCCGTCACGTGCAGGTGTGCCTCCGGCTCGTCGAAAACGCGGACGACCAGCTGCTGGTCGAGTTGGGCGAAGTACGGCAGCACGGCACGGACGAAAGCGTGCCGAGCGGGCTCCTTGGGGTCCCGCGCCGACGCGATCTCCACCAGCACTGGCTCGAGCGATGAGTACGTCGCGTCGAGCGCCTCCCCCAGCCAGTAGCCCTCCGACTCGGCGAGCTCTGTCCCGGGCACAAGGTGCTCGACCAGAGTGTCGTCATCGACCTGGTCGAGCACCGACGTGAAGAGCTCGGCGCGTTCCCCGCGGGCGCGCAGCTCGCGGCTCACCGTCGCGAGCGCCTCGTCCATCCAGCGTCGCTGTCCGGCGGAAAAGTTCTCCATCGGCCGGTCGTGGGTGTGCCCGAGGTGCACGTTCTTGCCGTCGCGCTGTCTGACGCCAAGGAACCAGTCGGCCGCGTGGCTCCCCTCACTCTCGAGGAACAGCGCGGGATCGGTCCGGCGCAGCTCACGGTTGCCGGCCGCCTCGCCCACCTTGTGCAGCCACCAGTTGGCGTCCCCGGAGTTGGGCACGGTGTCGGACGGCATCCGTTCTCCGAGGCCTGCGAGGAAGGCGACGACCGGCTCCTGCGCCTGCTCGAACGCGCCGTCCAGAGACTCGGCCACCTCGTCCTCGGTTCGCGTGCGCGGCAACCACTGCAGCACCGCCGGTGGCCTCGTGGTCAGCGGCAACTCCAGCACCGCCGTCAACCCGGGCGCTCCAGGGGCCGTGGAACGAACGCGGGGGACGGCGGGGGTTCAACGCTGAGGTTCAGCTGTTGGTCGGTCAGGAGGGTCCGCCGGTAGAGGCGTTCCTCTCGGAGCTGTGTGGTTTCGTGCCTTTCGGCCCTGCCCCCGCAGATCTCGCAGTTGCCATTCTCGACCAGGCCCGGCTCGCCGTCGGGGTTGCAATCAGGGCAGGACCAGAACGGCTCTCCCGGTACCCGGTGGCGGAGGCCGACCAGCGTGTACTGGACGATTGGCGACCGCGCCGCCACCAGGCAGTCCTGTTTGAGGCCCTCCGCCACGCCCCAGGACGCCACGGCCTCGGCGAACGAGTCCCCCTCGCGAACCCCCTCGGTCCGCCACCACGCCATGTCGCGGCTCAGTTGATCGCCGCGAGCGCCAAGACCTCCCAGGTCCAGGTCGATCAGCGTGGCCGGGCCGACCGGAAGCGCCTCCGCATCGCTCCCTACGACAACCGACAGTCCCGCAGCACTGCCCTCCGCCAACCGCGGCTTGCACAGCCGCAGCGTCTCCTCGGTACCCATCAGCAGCGCGAGAGCCTCCAGGAGGTTCGTCTTGCCAGCCCCGTTCGCTCCGACCAACGCGAGCCCTGAAGACCATGGGAGCCAGACGTCGACAAGGTTCTTATACGACGGTATGTGCACGCCTACCAGGGAAGGCTCTGCATTTGCGCGCACTGACTCATCTCCCGCTTGCCGACCTACTGGGTCCACCGCAGTCTCCCACCCGACAGGCGCAAGACAGTCGAGGGAGCGGCGGCCTCGCGCGCCGCGGGACGAATCGTTCTCTGCCTACCGGACCTGGCGGACATCGGACGCATCCACAAAGGTCAACGAGTTGGCGGTGGACCGCTGCTCATCAAAGATCCTGCCAGTTCCGCAGTGCCACCGCCCGTAAGGTGCGGCACCTGGCCCCGGCTACTCAGGGGCCGCGTCGCTGTTCTACGGCCCACGTGTCGTGATCTGAGGTCGTGCAACCGCGTGCCGGTCCCAGAGAATGTCGGTTCCGCTATATAGCGTCGCGCGCATGAGGACGACATCCGCCCCGGGGGCGAGCATCGACTGTGAAGCGCGGGCCGTGGCCGCCCGCCTCCGTGCCGTCCGCGAAGGCGCCGGCATCACCCAGGCGGAACTGGCTCTCCGCCTGGGCACAACGCAGTCGGCGGTCGCTAGGCTCGAGGCTGGCCGGCAACGGCTCAATCTGGCGACCATTCGCCGGGTCGCGGAGGCCCTGAACTGCGACGCTACCTTGGTGATCCGCGAGCGGAGGACGGCCTGATGGCGCCCCGCCCGAAGCGCTATGCCGCGATCTCCCTGTTCTCGGGCTGCGGGGGCATGGACCTTGGTGCCGAGCGTTCGGACCGGGCCCGCGTCGTGTGGGCGATCGACAACGAGCACTGGGCTGTCGAGACCTACCGCCGCAACCTTGGCAAGCACATTGTCGAGGGCGACATCACCGAGACGCCGGTCCCCGATGTTCCCTGTGACATTCTCCTGGCCGGGCCGCCCTGCCAGGACTACTCCACGCTGTGGAACCACGACGGGCTGATTACCGCCCGCGGGAACCTGTTCCGGCAAGTCGCTCGGTATCTCGACGCCCTCCAGCCCGCCGCCTTTGTGCTCGAGAACGTCCCGGGGCTGCTGTCGGCGAACAGGGGCGTCGCCTGGACGCTGGTCCGGCACGCCTTGAAGTCGCCGAGCAGCTTCGCCGACCACCGGCCCAAGCGGGGCCGGCGTCGCGGCGTCCACTACGACATCAGCGCCCAGGTGGTGGACATGGCCGACCTGGGCGTCCCACAGCACCGCGAGCGGCTCATCGTCCTCGGCGTACGTCGCGACCTGGGTGTCCGGCCGCCAATCATCCCCACCCCCTTCCAAGGCTCCCCGCGCACCGTGCGCGAGGTTCTCGACGCGCAGCCGCTCCCCGAGGACGCCCCCAACCACGAGCGCGGTCAGGACAGCCCCGACGTCGTAGAGCGCCTCAAGCTGATCCCGCCGGGCTCCAACTACGAGGTCATCCCCGCCGGCCATCCTCTGGCCGTCAAGGGACTGATCAGCCACGTGTACCGGCGACTCGATCCGGACAAGCCCTCCTACACGATCATCGCCGGCGGCGGAGGCGGCACGCACGGCTACCACCACATCGAGCCGCGCCGCCTGTCCAACCGCGAAAAGGCGCGCCTGCAAGGCTTCCCCGACGACTTCGTCTTCGAGTTCGGCAAGGATCCCCGCGACCGGCGGTCGGCGTACCCTCGAGTCAGGCGACAGGTCGGCAACGCCGTGCCGCCTCCGGCGGCCGAGCTCATCGTGGGCGCGCTCGCCGACGTCCTGTTGGATGCAGGGGTGCCTACCCGCACCGGAGCCGAACTCCTCGCCGCCCGTCGCGGCCAGCGCCCGCTGGTCAGCGTGCCCAGCACGTCAGGAACCTCCCCCCGCCAGAAGAGGGCCGTAGGCCAGTGAACGAGACCCCCACTCCCCCGCCGGAAGAACTGCCCGCAGTCACGGCGCTGAGGCTGCTCTCCGTCTTCAGCGCAGACCAGGCCGGCGCATACCGTGAGCACTTCGGCGCGCTCGCCGACGCCCTCGGCGACGACGTCGAGACCAAGCTCGCCCGGTTCGTCGCCGAGTGGGCTGCGCAAGGCACGCCCGGGGTCGTAGTGCTCACCGGTAACGCAGGCACCGGCAAGACCGCCGTCGCGGAGGCCTACTGCCGAGCCGCCGGAGTCGCTCTCCCCATCCAGGACGCCCTCGTGGAGATCGCGCCCGGGCAGCGCGTTGTCAAGGATCTCTCCGGCCTGCCCGACGCGACGTCCAGGGCTTCCATCCTGCGCTCCGTGCTCGAGCCGGGCAACGCCCAGACGCTGCTGTGCGCCAACGAGGGAGTTCTGCGCGACGCCCTCGATGACATCGGCGCACGTGACGCCGCCGAGATCTTGGACCGGGCGCTTCGGCACGGCGCCGCCAGGAGCGACGGGCTCACCATCGTCAACGTCAACCGCCAGCGGCCCACGGGAGACCGGCTGTGGGGACAGCTGGTGGACTACGTCACCCGCGAAGACATCTGGGGCGGCTGCGCTGACTGCCCCTTCGACACCGGCGGCTGCCCCATGCGCAGCAACGCGGAGCATCTGCGCCGCCCCGACGTGCGCGAGCAACTGCGCACCCTGGTCCGCCTGGGCACTGGCGAAGCCGTCCCGACGCTGCGAGAGGTCCTGGCCATCCTCTCCTGGGCCGTCGTCGGCCCGCACAGCTGCAGCCGCGTCAAGAAGGACAACCGCGACCGCGGCAGCAGCGCCTTCACCGCCGCGGACGGCTACTTCGGCCGTGTCCTAGGCGGAGGCCTCCCCACCAGCGCCGCCGAGCGTTCGCCCCTGCTCACGGGCATGAGGCGTTCGGGCCTGGGCGCCGTCAGCGACCTGGAGGTGGATGGATGGCTCCGCGATGCAAGCGGGGCACCAGAGGGCGTTCGGCGGATCGCCGGGGACCCGCATGTCACGCGCCCGGACTCCGCTGGAGCCGGCCGCCTCCCCGGACTGGCGGGCTCGGAGTCGCCCCTGGACCGGGTGCGCACTGCGCAAGGCGAGATGACTTTCTACGCGCTGGGCGAGATGGTCAGCACCGACGAGGACCTGACCCGGGTCGAGGACGGCCTGGACGCGCTGGTCCGCGGCGACGGGGTGTCCAACGCGCCAGCGGAGCGGCTGTGGAGGCAGCGCGTCTTCTTCGAGGCCTCACGCGACCTGGGCGGGGCGGACGCCGCCGCTCGGCGCCTGCTGGACTACCGCCATGTCGTCGAGCTGGTCGAGCTCGCCAAGAAGACAGCTGCCGGCGGTGACACGATCATCGAGCTCAACGAGATCGTCCGCGGGCTGAACTTCCTGGTCACCGGGTTCTCAAGCCCGAACGAAGGCCTCATCGTGCCCGATCCCGCGTGCCTGTTCGCCCGGGACCCCGGCTCCTTCCGACCGGCCCGGCCGTCCCTGGTGCACAGCCAAGTCCAGTTGGACAGCCTTACCCTGAGAGTCCCCGACTTCGGCTTGGTCGATGAACTGCTGGACGTCGACCACGTGGACGTGGAGCTCCTCGTCGACGGGGACCACGACCTCGCCCTGCGGATCACCCCCCGCATGTACGAGGCAATCCGGGAAGCCGCGGCGTTCCAAGGGCCCGTCGGCCAAGGCGTTGCCGAGATGAACGACCTGCGTGGCTTCTACGGGCGCCTGGCCGCCTACCTCCACACCGATCGTTCCCTGCGCGTCGCGGACCCCGACTCCAATCCGCCTGCGCTGGTGACGATCTCCCTCCCGCACTTCACGAAGCGAGGCCGCTGATGCCCGCCCAGCGCAAGAACCTCTATCGGCTGAGCCCGGGTCCGGTCGCGGAAGACCTCTTCGGGCTGGCGCCAGACCGCGACGAGCGCGCACCGCAGCTGTGCGCGGAAACCTTGCTCACCCTTCGCCAGAACAACTACAGCGCACCCGGCTCCCTCGACGACCTCCGGTCGCCCAAACGGCAACTCTTCGCGGTGCGGAGCCTGGCCCTCGCGGAGAACTTCCTCGGTGGCCGCACCCAGGGACGCGTCGGTGACGCCGACACGTCCCCGGAGGAGTACGGCGTCCGCCTGGCGAACGGGGACCAAGTCCGTGGCTCTGCCAACCTCCAGCTCGCCCAGCTCACGCTGCAGGGACTCATCGACCCCGAGACCCAGCGAGGCCAGGCCGGGGCCTGGCTGCTCCGCCCGTTCCACGAGTCACTGCTGTGGTACGACGCCCGCAAGCCGAGTCCCCGCAGCAGCGAGTACACCGTCCGCAAGGTCTACATGCGGGGCAGCGGGATCACCCTCGCGCGGCTCCTGGCCGATCCGGCAGACCCAGCCGACGCCGGCCTGGGACGAGCGGCCGTAGAACAGATCCGGGAGGCATTGAACGCCCCGAGCCCCCTTGCCGAGATCGGATCCACGCTGGAGGATGCGCTGCCGCGCAACGAGACCTGGACCGACAAGCGCATTGACCTCGAGGACGACGAGAGATCAGCTTGGAGCCGTGGCGCTGACCCGCGCTTGGCGGGCCTGGCCAAGAGCTTGTGCAGGCACGCAGAAGGGGTCATGCTCCAAGGCCACGCCAGCGGCCCGGCCAAACTGTGGCAACTGCGCAGCATCCTGGGCCTCGACTTGGCGCTGCACGTGCTGCGCACCGCATGGGATGCGACCGACACTCCGTGCGAGGACCGCTTCCTGCTGCTGAGCTTCGGCGGATCCCCCCGCGCACAGGACCCCGTCCGCCAGCGTTCCGAGGAGTCCTACCGGCGGGCCCGCATCCGACTCGCCGAGGCCACAGTCCGCACCCTGGCCAAGCGCATGCGCGAACTGAGGGAAGAGGAAAAGGTGATCGCGTTCTCCGGCGAGTTCCGCGACCGAACCTTGGCCGCAAGCGACCCCGACAGCGTCAGCAGCCAGTTGGGCCGACTGCCCGCAGGGGCAGGTGAGGAGGACTATCTCCGGCTCGCGCGGCTGGCGGTGGAAACGTCCAACTACAGTCGAGGATCCGAGGACGGCTTCCGGGTGCTGCTGGAATCCGTGGGCATGTTGGTGGGCACGGGCTCGTACCGCTACCTAACGGCGAGCCCCGACCTCATCGCCGCGATGGTGGGAGCCCTGTCGAGTCGAATGCCGATGTCCAGCCGCGACTTCATCGCCGCGGCCCGAGAAGAGTGGGGTCTCGTGATCAACCAGGAGTCAGCCTCCGACACCGCGCTGGCGAGCCAACTCGACGGTGCACGGCTCGCACAGAACGCGCGCGCCGCCGAGCGCCTGATGAGCGACGCCGGGCTCGCGGTGGGTCTCTCTGACCGCACGACCATGGTCGGAGAGCGCGCGTCGAGGAGCCACCGGTGAGCGCCCGGCTCGGCGGTGCCCTCGCAGAGCACCTGCGCCGCAACCTCATGCCGGGCGAGCGGAACTTCGTCCTCGTCGAAGGCGTGCCGACGTCGGTCGCGGAGGGGATGAGCGCCGCCTGGGACGGGGACCTCCCACAACTGGCCGTTGTCTCGGCGGCTCCGGCTCGCTTCGGCACCCACGCGATGCGCGACGTCTCCGGGACCCAGCTGCGCAACCAGAGCGGGGGCGGAGTCGTCCTCGTCCTCTGCGACGGCGAACAGGTGCCCGACCGGCAGTCGCTCAATCTGTTCGAATCGGTCTCCCCCAGCGTCCTGCTGGAGACCGCCGAGGGCATGGGGATCCTGTCCCAGCAGTCTCCAGCCGTGGGCCTCGACGGCGTGCCTCGCGCGGTGCGCGAAGCGATCAACCAGGCCCCCGTCTCAGCCAGGCCGAGCGCCCCGGCGGTCGCGGCCTATCTAGACCGGCTGGCAGCGGGAGACGACCCCCTCGACGCGCTGCCCACACTCGGAGCCTTCGCCGACAGAATGCCGCCCGGCGCCCGGGTCGACTCCGAGCGGATCGGGGACAACCTTGCCCTCGCCGCGCGCCGGACAAGCGACGACTTGTTGAAACCGACTGCGTACGCCGACCTGCGCAAGCGCGCCGAGTCAGTTCTTAGCCGCCGTCCCGACGTCGGCGCCGCCGGCGCCGCGGCGGCGGCCGACGAGGTGATGGCCCAACTGCAGGCCGGAAGCGCCGACCTGCTCCGGACGCTGCGATTCGACGAGGCACGGGAGATCTTCGAACAGCGGCCTCAAAACCTGGCCGACACCGTCCGGCAGGAGATGGACATCTTCCGCAGCGGGCTCGACGCCGGAAGCCAGGCGGCCAGCCTGCCCTGGCACACCTATGAACTCCGCGCGGAGGAGCTGCGCAGGGGCGGCGGCCAGCGCGACGCCGCGCAGGACTTGTGCGACCTGGACGATGCTCAGCAAAAGCAGGTCTTCACCCGGCCCACCCGACGCAAGCTCGAGCGACTCCTGCGCGACAGGGCGGTCAACGGCAGCAGCCCCTCCTGTCCGGAGGCGGCAATCGTCCGCGCCGCCCAGCAGCTCGGCGGCATGGTTGAGAGAGTTCAGGTTCTTTCCCCCCAGCCACCAGCCAGTCCCGTTGCGGCGTCCAATCGGACAGGAGCCGGCCGCATCCTCACGCTCGCATGTGCACGCCTGAGGCTCGGCGCACTGATGCGGACCTGGGAGACCTGGGGCGGCGAGGTCGACGGCCTCCTTTTGCGTGCCGCGGACGACGGCGACCTCGGGGACATCCTCGCGGCATTCGGAGACGCCGGGCTCGCCTCGGGCGGCCAGCTCCCCCCGCTGCAGCTGAGACTTCACGCCGACGACGGCAGCACGGTACAGGTGGACTGGAAGCCCGACCTCGACGACGCCGCGACCCTTCGGGCAGCGGTCCTGTTCGCCGAGGCGCCGGTCCTGACCCTCGCCCTTCCCGGCGAGCCCAGCCTCCACGCCTTCTGCGGACCCACCAACGCCAGCTCCGTGCAGGCAGTGCCGGGAGCACTGCTGCCCGCGGCACGAGCGCTGCAACAACTGGCCCGCAGATCGCTTGACCGGGGTCTCGAACCGTCCGCGCTCAGCTCCTGGGTTGACACCTGGACCGCGACCTGCGAGGCCCGCGAGGCCGCCGGCGATTCCGAGACCGCAGAAGCTCTCGCTCTCGCGGGGGCCGTCCGCGGCGACCGCGCCGCCGCGCTCACCGCCTTCGCCCCGATGAAGGCGGAGTGGCTGGCGCAGTACCTCGACGCGCTGTGGAACCTGGTCACTCGCGCCGAAGAACCCAAGAACGACCACGACCCGGGCGACGCGGTCGCCACATCGGGGGGGATCGCGCGCACCACTGCCGCCCACCATCCTGCACACCTGCGCCTGTCCACCCAGGACCGTGTCCTGCTCCCCACCAGCGAAGGCCGCGTTTGGAGCCTGTACGGCGGTAGGTCTGCCAGAGACGAGAGCGGGTACGCCGGCGACGCGCTCAGCTCGGTCGTCATGCAGCTGCTGACGCTCCAGCCCGAAGCGGCCGGCCACCTGCGCTGCCTCGCATGGGGCGCCGGCGCCGCGGACCTCCTGGTCGGCGAGGCGGTAAAGCTCATCGGCCGCCGAGCCGGGCTGGCGACCATCCGGAGAATCGAGGTGTTCTGCGTCGGCACGGGCGACGACGACAAGCCACGGCCCGAAACGCTCGCGACCGCCGACGACCAGCTGCGCAACGAGAGGGACGTCCTTGAGCTCCGCTACCTCGACGACCTGTCACGCGCCCGGGAACTTCTCCGTCCCGGCAGCGGCGCCCCGGCGGTGCATCTCGCACTGGTCACTGGCCTGACCGACAGCCCCAACGCCCTGCAGATCGAGACCCGCGAGGTGCCCCCTCCGGGCGAGGACGGCGAGGTCCTCTTCGCCCCCCGGGTGTGGCAACGCCCACGACAGGATCGCCGGATCCTGCTCATGCCTCCTGCGGCCTCGCCTGCCGGCCAGGCCTGGCTACGTCTGCAGAACGCCGTCGACGACGCCTGGCCTGAAGAGGGGCAGCCTCTCCAGGTCCCCGAGGTGAGGACTGGCGCCCTCGACATCGCCGCCAAGCTGCGGGAAGTCCACGAGCTTGCGCTGTGGGTCGCCACGCTGGACCGCTACGCGACCCGAGACAGCCTCGAGCACGCCCTCGGCGCCGACAACGTCGCCATCCTCCACCAAGAACGCCGCCTCGGCGGCGACAGTCCGCTGTCGCTGGTCCTCAGCCAGAAATCCGGCGGGCCGGCTGACCGGGCCATCGGCCGCAGCCTGCGCGCCGCCGGCATCATCAAGGAACCCGACGTCGCCCTATCTGTCGGCACGCAACTGCGGCAAGTCGCCAGCCAGGGCTACGGCATCCTCGCGCTGCAAGCCGCGACCAGCGGCGCCGGCATCAACGAACTCGTCGGGCATGTGGTCTCCTTCAGCCTCCTTGCCACCACGACCACCCCGTGGCCCCTCCCCCCGGGCTGCAGGGTTCTCCTCGTCAGCCTCGACGAGTACCGCCACTGGTTCCCGAAGAAGCGGGCCGACCTACTCGCGATTGCCCTGGACCCCCAGGACCAGGGCGTGCACATCGCCACGATCGAGGTCAAGGCCCGTCGCAGCGACGAGAACGACGCCGCCGCCGGCGCCCTCGACCAGCTGAATCAGAGCCTCGCGGCGACCAAGTGGGCGGCGTACCCCGAGGCAGGCAGCATCCACAGCCGCCTGTGGCTCAACCGCATCGCCGAAGCCGCCTACGCCGTCGCGCGAGAATCCAGATTCAAGCTCGACGCGTCTGAACTGGCCGCGCTCGAGGCGTTCCGCCTCGGCACTGGCACCCTCGAATGGGCCGGCGTGGGACTCGTCTTCGGCCCCAAGGTCGAGCCCCTGCACCGCACCTACCGCACTGACGTCGCCAACGACATCGTGCCGGTCGTCCTGCACAGCATCCCCCTCACCGAGGAGCTCCTGCGCACAGCGACGTCCACCAGCCTGACCAAGCTGCGCACGGTCGAGACCGACCGCCCGCCGCTCCAGAGCACCCGAACCCGACGCCGGCCCGAGGGCAACGGCGGCGGCCCACGCCAGCCGACGCCAGCCCCCGCACCCGCTGACGACACTCCCGGCACAGGCGTGGAGCCGGCGACGTCTCCGACACCCGAAACGCCGGACGATCAGAGCCCCAAAGAGGCAGCCGAGACTGTCACGCCGCAGACACCTGAACCCCACCCAGCCGCGGAAACTCAGCCGACCGACTCCGGGGTCACCACGGCAGCAACCCCCGCCGGCGAGTTCGTGGCCCCGCTCTTCGGGTGGGACGCCGTCACCGGCGAGGAGGTTCGCTGGCATCCAGCAGGCCCCGGCCAGTCCGTCCTGCAAAACGGCCACACCGAGGTCTGGGGATCCTCGGGAATGGGAAAGACGCAGTTCGCGATGAGCCTGCTCGGGCAGCTCTCCAAGTTCAGCGGCAGCCGGTTCGGCATTGCCGACTTCAAGAACGACTACAGCGGCGACACCGGGTTCCCATCGTTCGCAGACGCCCAGTTCATCGACCTGTGGAACGAAGGGGCCCCCTACAACCCCCTCGCGCTCGACGACGACGCCGACCGCGCCGTCCAAAGCGCAATCATCGAACTGCGCGACACCGTCGACGAGGCGGTCCGGTCCGTGAGCGCCCGGCTTGGAGTCCGGCAACGCGCCAAGCTTGAGCAGGCGCTCAAGGACGCCTACGCCGTCCGCGACAGCGAGCACCGTTGGCCCACCCTCCGAACTCTCGACGACCAGCTGGACGCAGACCTGACCGGCGTGATCGGCGACCTGACCCAGCACGACCTGTTCAAGTCCGGAGAACCACTCGGCAACGTCATCGACTCCAACGTGGTCTTCGGACTGTCGAAGATCCCCGGCAACGGTCAGACGACCGTGCTCGCGGCCGGCTTTATCTTCTCCTCGCTCCTCTTGCGCGTTCAGAACCTGCCGCCGGTGCCAAACAGAATCCGCTACGTCATGGTCGTCGACGAGGCGCACCGAGTCGCACCCTTCCGCGCGATCCAGACCATGATCCGCGAAGGGCGGTCCAAGGGCCTGGCAGTCATCCTCGCCACGCAAGGCCCCCTGGACCTGCCCGACGTCGTCGCCGCCAACGCACAGACCAAGATCTGCTTCGGCCTGCCGGACGCGACCGTGGCCACGATGGCCGCGCGAAAGCTCCAGCCAGACAACCCTCGCCTTTCAGAGCAGATCCGCACCCTGGGAAAGGGCGAAGCGTTCGTGAGTTTCGCGGGCGAAGCGCCCCGGCTGGTCCGCATGACCCAGGCCTACCGCGATGCCGCAGACTTGGGGCTTCCAGACTTGCGGGCGGCACAATGAGGGATGCCTAGGAGCAGTAGCGGACGGCCCTCCAGCTCGGCCCGGACACCCCGCGAGGGCGAGTCATGGGCCAGCAGCCCTGCCGTTCGCGGGCGCATGCAGCGCCAGAAAACCCGGGACACCGGACCCGAACTGGCGGTTCGAAAGCTGCTCCACGCTGCGGGCTTGCGCTACCGGGTCGACGTAGCCCCGCTGCCCGAAATCAGGAGGCGCGCGGACGTGGTGTTCCGCTCCGCGCGCGTGGCGCTCTTCATCGACGGCTGCTTCTGGCACGGCTGCCCCACTCACGGAGCACGCACCACGAAGTCGAACCCCGCCTATTGGTCCGAAAAGGTCCTCCGCAACCAGGCTCGCGACCGCGACACCGACGCCAAGCTCAAGGCCGCGGGATGGCTCCCCGTGAGGGTGTGGGAACACCAGCCTCCCGACTCGATCGCCGCAACCGTCCTCGAGCTCGTGACCCAGCGCCGCGGACCCAGCCTGCAGACCTCAGCCGCTCGGTCCCCATCGCAACCAACGCCGCGGGACTACGGTCGTGGCAGGGCGTAGCGGGGGTCACCGTGTCGCCGGGGAGCGCCGACTGCCATGGCGCTCCTTGACGTCCGCGCTCTGCTGACGATGACCGCCGCGACTAAGCGGAGCCCCGCCGTCACCGCGACGGCCTGACCTGGAGACGGGTCGAAGCGACCGGCACGACCTGCGACGAGGCGCTCGATGGAATCCGGGGGCAGCTACTTGCGCGCCTCATCCTCTCGCCCCCGTCGACCGCTGAGGGTCGAGCCTCAGCTGGAGAGGTCCGGGCGCAGCCGGCGGTAGCGAGTCAGGTGCCGCCACCGTCCGTGCTCGAAGGCGGTGTCCGCCTCGACCTCGACGACCACCGTGGGCTCGACTCGGGTGATCGCCACGGGCTCGCGGCTGAACCGGCCCAGCTGGCGGGTGCTGAGCTCGAGCGGCCACGGGTGGTCGTCGGCGCCGACGAGGACTGCGGCGAGTTCGGCCGACTCACGCGCGTTGAGCGGATGGGTCGCGCCGGCGACGCGCAGGGCGGCGGCGTCGTCGACCAGGCCGAGGATCAGCCGCACCGGCTGGTCGATTGGACCGACGACGGCCCCAACGGTGGCCTCCCGGGTGTTGCGGATCCGCAGCTTCACCCAACCCCGCTGACCGGGGAGGTATCGCTGGCTTGCCCCCTTAGCGACCAGGCCCTCAACGCCGACGTCGGCCGCGGCGTATTCCTCCAGCCACCGCCTCGCCTGGGCAGGGTCGGCGGTCTGCGGGGTCAGCTGCAGCGGCGGCCGCCAGTCCGCGGCGCGCTGCTCGAGAAGCGATCGCCTCACCCGCCAGGGCTCCCCCCGCACGTCGGCGTCGTCGGCGGCCAGTAGGTCGAAGGCCAGAAAGGCCGCAGGCGCCAGCTGAGCCGGTGGTCGGCGACGGCCGCGGTAGGCCAGCCGTGGGGCTAGAGCGGCGAATTCCAGGCGCCCGCGCTCCACACCACGAGCTCGCCGTCAACCACTGTGCCTGGCGGCAGCTGGGCGCACGCGGCGTCGACGATGTCGGGGAATCCTGCGGTGATGTCAGCGCCGTTGCGGGACCACACCCGACAGCCCTCAGGTGTCCGCTCGAGGATGGCCCGGTAGCCGTCCCACTTGGGCTCGTAGACGGTGCCGCCGGGCAGAGCCGAGCCGGCCGGCAGCGTGGCTGCAGGCTTGGCCAGCATGGGCTCCCATCGGGTTGGCACTCATTCAGCGTACGAACCCCGCTCCGACGGTGCTGGTCGAACACCTGTTCTACTCTAGGAGGATGGCAGGCGGTTACGGGCGCGGGGCGGGCATCCCGCTGAAGGACCGTGTGCGCGTCGACCAGGCCCAAGAGCCAGCCCGGCCGCCGGCCAACAGCAGCGCGGCCGCAGGACAGGATCACCCAGGGCGACACTGCTGGGTCAGCGTGCCCGTCGACGGCTCGCAGCCTCGCCCCGGGCTGCTCCTGGAGTGGCGCCGCGCTGGCCACCTGTGGGAGGGCCGAGTCGTTTACGTGGCGCAGCTGCGGCCTGGGCGCTGGGCCACGGTCGAGGAGTGGATCCCGGCCAAGCTGCTCAGCACCGAGTGAGTGACGTTGTGTCTGCCAACCCGCCGAAGAACGATGCGTGGCGACCGTACGGCGACGTACGGTTCGTGCTGATCAGGAACACGGGCCGACTCAAGCCGTCCCGGGGGCTCATCCTCGACTGGAAGCGCGAGGGCCGACGCTGGGAGGCCTTGGTCGTCTGGCACGACGATGCCGCGCTCAAGCCGGTCGTGAAGATGGACTGGCTGCCGGTCGAGGACCTGATCCCGGTCCCGGTTGACCCGAACTGGACCGGCCAGGTCGGCTAGCGCCGCTCGACGAGACCGAGGTCGGCCGGAGCAACGGCAAGCGTGGCGGCCAGGGAGTCGGCGACCTGGGCGAGCCTGGCGTAGTCGAAGGGTGTCCGGGGTGTCGGAGTCTCGGTGATAGTGCGGGCTGCGGAGGGTCGCTGTGCCGGTCAGCAGCACGGCGGGGATGCCGCGGCGCCAGAACGGCTCGTGGTCGGATCGGTCGAGATCCATCAGGAGCGGGTTGACCCAGTGCGTGATCCGCTGGCCGCGGCCATTCCAACGCGGGTCGCGCAGCTGGGCTGCCGGCAGACCGGCCGCGGTGGCTGCGCGTGCCCAGCAGGCCGCGAAGGCCGCCGATGATCTGCGGTGGACGGCCAGCAGGAAGTTGCCGCGGTGCTCGTTCCTGCGCAGCTGGCGGGCCAGTGCTGGGAACCGGAGCCTGAGGCCGGCAGGGAGGCGTTGGGTCCGCGGCCGCTCGTCGAAGAAGCCGACGGCGTCGAGGCACACCACCAAGCCCGGGGGCGGAAGCGTCCGCGCGAGTTCGCGGGAGCCGAGGTGCCACAGCTCCTCGAGGTCGACGAGCGCGATTACCACGCGGTGGTCGCGCCCTCGCAGCTGGCGAGCGACCTCGAGTGTCACGGCGACGCCCGAGGCGTTGTCGTCGGCGCCGGTACTGCAGCCGACGGTGTCGAGGTGTGCCATGAGCAGGACGTCGCCGGCCTGGTAGCCAGGAGGGCCGGGTGGCGTCGCGAGCAGGTTGACGCCCTCGAGGTCGGACATCCAGCGCATGGCAAGGGGTGAGACCGGGTGCCCGGCGTCAGAGAGCCGCAGCGCCGGCCGCGGGCGGAAGATCCGCTCCTCCACGATCCGGCCGGCCTCCTCGAACTGCTCGCGGCAGTGCGCCCGCGCGGCCTGGGGCTGCCTGGCACGTCGCGGTGCCGCGGCGTCGGGCAGAGCGCGTCGACGTCGCGGCGGAGCCGCAGTTCGCTTGTCACGAGCAGCTGGTCAGCTCGCCCAGCTGAGCAGGTCCGGCGGACCCTCCAGGACGCGCTCAACGCTCACGGTCCAGATCCGGTCGACGCGGACGGCCGGCGCGGCCCGGCGGGTCGGTCAGGTTGATCATCGGTGTGCCTCCTTGTCAGTTCAGCAGCGTAGGCGTGGACACCGGCGACATCGGGTTATCCACAGGGCCGCGGTTGGGCTCATCGTCGAGGCGCGGCGGTCGGCGCGATCGAGCTCGGGGCCTGGCCCTGCGGCGAGCGCACCGGCCCGGGGACGAAGGACTCGTCGAGCTGATCCCTCCCCGCGGGGGCCGAGTAGGCGTGCGTGGTGAGGTCGGTGATGACCTCCTGGGCGGTGGTGACCATGCTGGCCTGGCCGAGCCGGATCAGCTGGTTCACACCGACCGAGGCGGCGCTGGTGACGGGCCCTGGGACGCCCATGACCGGCCGGTGCAGGGCCTCGGACCACCGGGCCATGCTGAGGGCGCCGCTGCGGATGGCGCCCTCGACGACCACGGTGCCTTCGGCCAGGCCGGCGACAATCCTGTTCCGGGCGAGGAACCGGGCACGGGTGGGCGCGGCTCCCGGTGGCGCCTCGGCGACGACCAGGCCGCGGTCGGCGATCGCCTCGAGCAGCTGGGCGTGCGCGGCCGGGTACGGCCGGTCGACCCCACACGGCATGACGGCGATGGTCGGGCCGCCGGCGAGGAGGGCGCCGCGATGCGCTGCCTGGTCCACGCCGTACGCGAGTCCGCTGACGACGGTGTGGCCCATGGTCGCGAGGTCCCGGCTCAGTTCCGTCGCCTGGTGCGTGCCGTAGCTTGTCGCGGCGCGCGACCCAACCACGGCCACCGCGTTAGCTGCGAGCCGGGTCAAGTCGCCGGCTCCCCTGATCCACAGCGCGACCGGCTCGCCGCCTCGATCGTGCAGTGCGCCGGCGCCACGCAGGCCCGCGAGGCGGTCGGGCCACTCGGCATCGCCGGGGATGACGAACCGGATGCCCCGATCGACCGCCTGCTCGAGGACCTTGACGGGATCGACGTGGGTGAGCTCGTGGCCGATGGTGAAGCCCCAGTGATTCTCTACCTCGCCGGCGGCCTCGAGGTAGTCGAGGACCTTGACGGCACCGAGCTCGCCGACCAGCCCGGTGACGCGCAGGTCGGCGGGCTCGATGGCACTGCTCAGCTTGACGCGGGCCAGCCTGTCGGCGTCGTCGACGTCGGCGTGCGGGGTGCTCATGACGCCTGCTCGTAGGGTCCGAACAGCCAGCAGCGGGCCTCCCAAAGGGTGAGGTCCAAGATCTCCATGTCCGTTACGCCGGCGAGCCGGAGCGCTTCCCTCCCGTTGCCCAGGAGGTCCAGTGCCTGCCAGACATCGCAGGATTGCATCAGGAGGTAGACGCGCTCCCCCACCACCTTCTCCTCGTCGCCCAGGAGTTCGTCGTCGTCACGCGAGAACTCGAAGGCCACGTCGGCGTTGAGCAGATGCACCAGCGCAGTTGCGGCGTCCCAGGGAACCGCGAGCTCGACTCGCGAACTCTGGGGGTTCTCGGGGTAGTAGGGCTGGCCTGCGTAGTGAACGGCAGCACAGGCGACAGACTCTGCGAACCCGGTCTCCTGCCACAGGGGAGTTTCCTGCTGGGGCAACGGAGTGAACGTGCCACCGTAGTCGATGACGGAAACCGGCGCGGACAACAGTTCGACGGTGCGTCGCAGCCGTTCCGCTGCCTCCGACCACGTGATGGGCACGCCGTGGCGTGCAACATTCCGGGCGACCTCCGCCGCGCTCGCGAGCACCCATTCGTCGACACCCGGATCCGGTGTGGGGTTGGGCATGACTGGTTCTCCTTTCATGGGCTCAGGCGATCGCTGAGCTGTGTTGGCGTCGTGCCGGCGCCGAGATTTCGCAGTGGTCACCGGGCCAGTCCAGTGATCCGCAGGTCGCCGGGCTCGCTGGCGCTGCAGCTTTGACGCGGGCCAGCCGGTCGGCGTCGTCGACGTCGGTGCGAGGGGTGCTCATTCCTGGCCTCCCCACAGCAGATCGAGGTCGGGTTCGTGGATGACGTCGAGGCGCTTGTCGGCGGCGTAGGCCGTGGGCTCGGGCACAACCAGGCGTCGCAGCTGTCGCTCGGTGGTGCTGTGCTGCACCGGGGTGTCGTGCGTGTTCATCGCGGTCCTCCTCAGCGGCCCGGGGCCGGGCGGTCGGTGACGGGCTGCGTGCCCGGGGTGTCGCGCTGCTGGCCCGGTGGCTTGGGGACGAAAGACTCGTCCAGGTCGGCGGTTATGTCGCGCATCTGGGTCTGGTATCGCTCCCACTCGCGGGGGTGGATGCCGTTCTGCAGGGCCGAGGCGACGATGGCGGCCATGGAGTAGGGCCGGTGGGCGGGTACTTGGTCGAGCGCGCACCAGGCCTTGGCGCCGTCGCCGTGCAGCCAGCTGGCGAAGCCGAGCATGGAGGCCGGCGCCGCGCGGACCTCGTCGGGGCCGCGGCGGGTGAGGTCGGTCCAGATGGCCATGTGGGAGGTGGAGTTCTCCCGACTCATGTCCTCCCAGAGCGCGTCCCGGGTGCTGATCGTC
>DGBM01000059.1:2378-16783 GCA_002384765.1 Demequinaceae bacterium UBA4004 | reverse complement strand
GGTTTCTGGGTCACGAAAGCGCGACACAAGCCGGAATGGCTCAAATAACGAGTGACCCGTGACCTGCGTTTCCGCAGGTCACGGGCCAGTTATCAGTAGCGGGGGCAGGATTTGAACCTGCGACCTCTGGGATACACCCGTAGTGCACTGAGCGCCGGTCGTCGCTTGACACTGTTTGACGTTTCTGACGGATGACCTGCGCAAACGCCACACGTACGACTTCACCGTTTGACACTGGCTGACTCGATCTGCGGCCAAATCCGCCCACTTTCCGCCCACCTTCAAGTCTCCGGCCCTGCGCAGGCAGGCCCCGATGGGTGGGCGGAAACGTCGTTCGACTTTCAAATCGCTGCGCCCCACGGGCACCACGCCACTGACAACGCCTCGCGTCGCCAGGAGTATGGCGCCCGCCGTGAGGAGCGCCTGGACGATTCCGTCGAGGGTGGCGTCGGAGAGAAGAGTGGAGCCCGCAGTGATCGACCGAACCCGCCTGTCCATTTGCCTCCTTTCCTCTCCGCCGACGATGACGAGCGTGCCGCTCGGCCTGAGCGCTTCTCGCAGGCGGGAGAGCGTGCAGTTGCCGGCAAGGTCGAGGATGAGGTCGTAGGTGTGGGTGCCGTCGGCGAAGTCCTCTCGTGTGTAGTCGACGACGTGGTCGGCACCGAGGGCCCTCGTCCCCGCCACCATGGCGCTGCTCGGCAAGGCGAACTGGTGGTTGCCCACCTGACTCGACCGTGTGCTGCCGCACCTGTCGCTTGAGCACTCCGAGGACGGACGCCAGCAGCGGTCTCCCGCCGAGCAGGCCGAGGTGGGTGCCCCGTCCGAGAAGCTCGTCGGCCGCTGACAACACACCCTGCCCACCCGTCGGCGTCCCTATCCGGGACGCCGACGGGTGCGTCATGCGCCTCGCCCCGCCCTGAAATGAACAGGAGAAGGTCCAACCGTTCGTACATTCCGCGAAGCGATGGATCTAGCCGCTGGTTGGGCGCTCCGCTCCCCCGCTTATCCCGCCTCATCAACCCCCGTCCCTGCCAGTTCCAGCGGGAGTTGTTTCCCCAGGTCAGGACGGCACTTCGTCGTCGCATTCATACGCGAATCGCTCACGGCGCTCGACGTGATGCCCAATCGTGCGGATCTGGCGAGACCTGGTACGTGATCCGTTGGGACATGCCGTTAGAGGGCGGCTGCAGATCCATCGTGAAGCGATGCCCCGGGTGAGCACCTTCTGGACACGCGTCATCAGTCGATGAGTCATCGTTGGCGCCTGTTAGGACGCGCCTGCGACGTCATCCCGAGCGGCGCCAGAGGCGGCCGAACTTGAGGTATGCGCTCAGGTAGGTCTGAGCGGCCTGCGTGTAGGCGTGCTCTGGGTCCGCCAGCGTCGAGAGATCCACCAGTTGCGGCCCCATGTTCATCTCGCGGTCCGCGGTGATGGGCTCGGCCAACCACGTCCCGGCAGGCGCCACCGGCCAACCGGCGAAGCTCGGTCACCAGCGCCTCATAGGCATCTCCGACCGCTTGGGACTCAGCGCGCGTCCAGGCGAGGTAGTAGGTCAGCCGGGTCTGCACCTTCCGGAGCTCCTCGGAAAGCCGGACCCGCTCCTCGGCCGGAGCGTCCGCGCGCCGGCGCCGGATGGCGTACGGGAACTCCTTGTAGGCCGAGACCGCCTCGAACGCCTCCGCGAAGACCGTGCGCACGCGGGCCCGCTCCTCCTCCAAGCTCTTGCGCCTTGCTAGTGCGGTGTTCACAGCTGCCGCGATGAGCGCAGCAACCACTGCACCCGAGAGCAGCGCTGCCAGGACCAGGCTCGACGAGCCGTCCGACTGGGGCTCCGGCGCAGGTGGCGGCTTGGGGCCGACGTGCCCGACATGGGCGTTCGTCGGCTCTGGTGCGCGTTCAGGGATGGTGAGGGCCACGGTTGCCTGCGTCACTTTGAGTTCTCCTCCTGCGCGCCTTGGCGGGCGTCGTGGTGGGTGAGCTCAGCGTGAGGGAACTCGTCGCCGAGCCACTGGTCGTGCTCGCGCCAGTAGGCCTCCTTGAACAGGTGCACGGCGATCATGGCGCACAGTGCCAGCAGCCCGTCTTCTGGCACCCATCGCTGGTCGGGTGGGTCGCTGGGGTACCAGATGCACAGGCGACGCCGGCCCCGCTCGCCGTACCGGTGGGGCGATGCGTCGCGGCTCGCAGGGCCATCGGCGTAGACCCGTGACGTGTTGGGCCGCCCAGCGTGGAACTCGACGCTGACCCGGCGCGGCTCATACCCGGGAACCTCGAGCTTGACTTGATAGACGTATACGGCGCCTTCTTGGCGTTGGCATCGCTTGTAGGTCAGTCCGGGATACGCCGCGAACGCCGGCTGCACGAGACGCAGACGGCGCGGGAAGTCCTCGAGCCACGAGGTCTGGCGGCGCGGGGGACGCATGGCCTACGGCGTCCCGAAGGACCGCGGGCTCTTTAACGCCATGCCTGCGCCCGTGGTGAGCGCCCCGGCCGAGGTGACGCTCACCTTAGAGCCGGACTGGAGGCTCGCTGCGAGCCTGGCCTTCGTGACTCCACCAGCATTGGTGGCGATGAAGTCCGGCCACAGCGGTTGCAACTTGGTGCGGACCCAGGCCTCGTCCCAGTCCCGCGACAGGGCCATCTCAAGGCGGTCAGCTGCATCCTGGAGGCGGTCGATGGCACGCTGGCGGTCTTCGACCTTGATCGCTGCGGAGACACCAGCCGGGTCCGGGGTCAGCCTCCTGCGCAGGTCAGCGGCACCTTCGCGCCAGATCGCCAGGAGCGCCTGGGGCTCGCTCATGCCCGTGCTGACGAACATGGTGCCGAACGCCTCGACGTTGAACGAGCAAAGCGGCGGGGTCTCGGTGCGCTTGTTCTCTGCCTTCGCCAGTCGGATGGCGCGAGCCCGCGTCACGCGGCGCGACTTCGGCTCGTCGGTCAGCAACTCGGTGTGCTTCTCGGGGTGGGAGGGATCCCACCGGTTCGCCTCGGTGTTCGGGATCCACAGCCCGGGAGCGTCCTTGCGGGTCAATGCGACCACAATGTCGACTGTGGGGTCCTCACCGCTCGGCAGAGGCTCGTGGACGGTGACCAGGATGGCCCTCTTGGTGACCTTGAACGTGGCCTTCGGGTACTTCTCACGCACTCGCTTCTCCAGGTGCGCCCGCATCTGTTCGACGATGTTGCGCGGGCCTTCCTTGGACTCCGCGTCCGGTCCGAGGTAGGGGTGGTGGACCCGGTTTAGGACCACGCCGCAGTCAGCGTCGAGACCCTTGTCGCGCTGGTGCACGGGACAGTTCGCGGTGCCGTGGGCCAGGGAGCCGGAGTTGAAGCCGCGCAGGGCACCGAAGAAGGACGCAGCCGCCGCGCGGACGGCGTCTCGGCGCTGGCGTGCCTCCTTGATGACGGCATCGTCGGGGGCCAGTTGGGCGCGGACATCTGCAAGAAGTGAGGCTGTGTAGGACATGTGGGTTCCTGGTTCGCGCCCGGAGGCTTCGGTCAGCACGGGCCCCCGGAGGTCCCGGACGGCCAACCGCTCCAGATCGCTTCCCCACGAACTACAACGGTGCAACTATCATACGTCCGGTCGCCGACAACACCCGGGGGTCGGACTCGCAGAGCCCGACGAACGCCCCTAGCTGGAGCAACCCAGTTGTGGATGTCGGCATGAACTGGGTCAAGCGACCGCTCCGAATGAGGACAGCCAGCCACTGCCCCCGTGAGATCGCGACGTTGACACGGTTGCGGTCGAGTAAGAAGTCAATGCCACGCGGTACGTCGGCGACCGACGATGCGGTCATCGACACGATGACGACGGCTGCTTCTCGGCCCTGGAACTTGTCGACCGTGCCAACCAGCACGTCGGCGAAGCCACGCTCGTCCAGCGCCCGGCGGACCGCGTGCACCTGGGCGTTGTAGGGCGCGACGACGAGGAAGTCCTTGGCGATCAACGGCCGCGTTCCCTCGAAGAGGTCGGGCGCGGTCCACGGCGTACCGACCAGGCCCTCGACCTGGCGAACCACCTCGCTGGCCTCCGCCGTGGACTCGACCGAACAGTCCTGGTGGTCGAGGCGGACGACGCGCAGGCCGGGCTCCACGCCTGTCAGGTCGCGTTCGGCCGTGCGCGGATGTGCTCGAAGCCGGCCCTCGTAGGAGAGCCTCGAGTCCTTCTCGGCCAGGTCCGGGTGCATCCGCCAGGTGACGTCGAGGAAGTAGCCGAGGTCCTCGGGCAGCGTTGCGTGCTCACCGATCAGCCAGCCCAGAGCCGAGTCGTTGACGGGCTCGGGGTGGATGCCCTGGCTGACCTGCGGCAGCTGCTGGGGGTCACCGAGCAGGAGCAGCCTGTGCGCCGCCACCGAGACGGCGAGTGTGTGCGCGAGCGAGAACTGGCCGGCCTCGTCGATGACCAGGAGATCCAGCGAGTCCCGGTCGATCCGCTTGGTGTTGACGAAGTCCCATGCGGTGCCACCGACCACGCAGCCGCCGTTGTTCTCCTCGAGGAACTTCGCGTAGCCACTGTCCTTGATCCCGGTCCAGGCACGGGAGGCGCCGATGCCGCCGACCTTCTTGGCGACCACCGAACCGGGCACACCGGCCTGCACGATCGCGTCGAGCATGTGCTCCACCACCGCGTGGCCCTGGGCGACCACACCGACCTTCCAGCCGTGCTCGCGCACCAGCCGCGCCACGACATGAGACCCGACGTACGTCTTGCCGGCGCCCGGCGGCCCCTGGATGGCGGAGTACGAGCGGTCCACGGCGCGCACAGCGTCGAAGATGTCGTCGACCGAGTCCCCACCGCGCGGCAGTCCTCCCCCACTGAGGCGGGGTGGAGTGCGGCGCAGGACGTCGAGTCCGGGCTGCGGGTGTAGCCCGCGCGCGAGCACCGCCTCGGCGAGTTCCTGGACGGCCGCGTCGATGCCACCAGTGCTTGGCGGCGGCCCGGGAACGACGGCGTCGGGAAGCTGGTCGTAGGGCGCACAGTCCTTCGTCAGCGTCTCGTCGACCACCAGGACGTCGCGGCCGTCGAGGTCGTGTCCACGGGAGACGACCAAGACTCCGCTACGCGAGCAGCCCAGCGATGCGTTGGCGGGTACGTCGTGCGCTCCATCTACGGGGTTCGCGTAGACGGTGCTCACCTGGTCGCCGTCGCGCACCACGCTGCCCGCACCCCAGTGGCCGACCAGGCGCACGTGGCGATGCGGACTCGACCGCGGGGTCGGCTTCGCCCAGTCCTTAATCACTTCGGCGGACTCCACCACGAAGACGTCGCGCTCATCGCGCCAGTCGGCCAGCGCCGAGGACAGCCGGTCGAAGTGGGCCCACCAGAACGGCTTGTGCTCGCGCCGGTTGTAGCCGATCGCCGCGGCCAGCATCGCCCGCGCCTGCTCGTCTGGGGTGCGCCCCGTCTCGGGCAGCCCCTCGCGCAGCTGGACCTCGAGCGGCGTCAGCTCGAGCTCGGAAGGCTTCGGCTCCGCCACCTCAGCAGTGCGTGGCGCCACGCCGTGCTCGGCGGCCCGCTCGAGCAGCCAGTCACGCAGCCGGCGGGTGCTCTCGCAGTCGTAGCGGTTGTAGTCGCGGATCTCTGCCAGCAGCTTCGCGGCACCCTCGGCGTCGCCGCGGTCCCGGGCCTGGCAGAAGGCGTGGTACTCGACGATCGATGCCGCCGCGTCGGTCACGTCGCCCTCACGCAGGTCGTCGCCCATGTAGAGGGGCTCGAGCTTCTTGATGCTGTAGGACGGTGCGGAGACCCGTATCGCGCCGCGCACGACGGCATAAAGGTCGACCAGGACGCCTGCGGAGAGCAGTTCGTCGACGGCGGCCTCGCAGGTCGCATGCTTGGCCGCGAGCCGCAGCAGCGCCGACTTCTCGTACGCCGCGTAGTGGTAGACGTGCAGGTCGGGATGCTTCTCGCGGCGGACCCGGACAAACTCGATGAAGTCCTCGAGCGCCCGCTTCTCCTGCGCCCTGTCGTGGGCCCAGAACGGCGTGAACCGAGACTCGGCGCCGGGCTCGGGCACCTCGGTGACACCGAAGAGGTACTCCAAGCCCCACCCGTCGGGGCTTCCGTCCTTCCACATCGGGTCGCCCTCGAAGTCGAAGAACAGGTCGCCGGGAGACGGAGCGGGGATCACGGCGAGGTGGTCGGGGCAGAAGACGTCGGCGGTGACGGGTGCTCCCTCGGTGCCACCGGCGACCTGGAGCGCTGCCTGTGCATGGAGCGTGGTGAACGTCGAGGCGGACATGCCCTCGACGCCCGACGTGGCCGCTGCCAACTGGTCGATGGTGGTAATGCCTGCGTCCATCAGCTTGCGGCGTTGGGTCATCCGCATCCCGGCGACGAGCAGCAGGTCGTTGGCGGCGGCGACCTCCTCGCTGCAGACATCGCAGCGGCCGCAGGCGAGCACGCCCGGCATCCCCCACTCGGCGGGCGACTCAGTGGCCTGGTGTCCGTGCAGCAGGTCGAGCAGCCGCTCGCGGCGCTCCCGGAACACTGGCGCTAGATCGCTCAGGGGGAACCTGACGTGGCGGCCGTTGCCGAGCAGCAGCTCGACGTCGTCCGTTACCGGGATGCCGGCTGCCGTGAGCTGATCGGCGTACGCCGCGAGTTGGAGCAGGGCCTTTGGCCGCTCGTGGCGGGAGAGCTTGGCGTCGCAGACGCGGTAGGCGTCCCCATCGCGGATGAGGAAGTCGGCGAACCCGTGGAAGCCCCCGTCGAAGAACGCCGCCTGGCAGACCAGGTCGGCGCCGGCGTCGAGCGCCCCGAGGGTCTGGTCGCGACGTTCGGCCAGGAGCGCGGGCGTGTAGGGCTTGGGGTAGTCGATGACGCAGACGCCGCGACCCGTCGCCACGTCATACGGCGTCAGACCCTTGCTGAGCCGGGCCAGCTCACGGGCTTCGTGCTCAAGGCCGATCTCGGCGATGCGGTCCATGAGGGGGTCGAGGGCGGTCTTGGCCGCTGGGATCCGTCCCAGCTTCACGTCGAGCTGACGGAGCAGGGAAAACTCGCACTCCGCTGCCGTGGTGAGGTCACTGGCCGACCACAGGATGTCGTCGTTCGACACGATCATCGGATGTCCCTTCGCTGGACTCCGACTGTAGTAACGCCGACTGACATCCACAGACGTTCGCTCGGACGAGAGCCCGGCTCGTGTGTGCTTTACCTGATAGCGAGCCCACTTGCTCGGCGGCATCCGGGGTCAAGGGCGGCCGGAGGCCATCGCGCAGCGACGCACAGCGGCTAATGCCAGGCGGCGTCGTGCGGATGATCAGGGATCGGGTCGGCGGCTCGGCGCTGAGTGGCTCCGGTCAAAGCTGCTCGAAGAAATCTTCGTCGAGTCCGAGAAGGACTGCGGTGAGGTTGGGCTGGACTCCCACGCGGTGCTTGAGCATCAGGTCGGTGACCTGTTGACCATCGATGGGAATGACTCGTACGCCGACTTGGCCCGCGTACTGCAGCGCCTCCTTGGTGAAGGAGCTCGTCGTCATGAAGACGCCGCGGTCAGCTTGCTGCCCATGGAGAGCGCCGACGAAATTCTGCATGGCTGGCCGGCCGACTGGCTTGTCCGGGGCGTATCGCTTGGCCTGGACGTAGATGCGGTCGAGGCCCAAGGGGTCTTGGCTGATGATTCCGTCGATTCCTGCGTCACCGGATTGTGGCGTGGACTCGATCTTGCCCGAGGCCCCGTACTCCATTGCCTCGAGGAGCCGAAGCACCAGAAGCTCGAAGGCCTTGGGGTCGAGGTTCACTAGACGAGCGAGCAGTTCGGCCTTGAGTGCGCTGTGTGCGTCGTCGAGGGCTTGCCCGATGACCTCGTCGGGCGTGAGCGGCAGAGGGGCAGTCGCTGTGGCACTTCCCTTGCCGGCGTTCGTCGTAGGTGCGGCCGTGGGTCGCTTCTTCGTCTTGAAGGCAACGAACTCAGGGAACTGCATAAGGGCCGCCGAGTTGACTGGGCCGTCCTGCTTGGCGAGGAGCTCGCGTCCGCGGTCAGTGATCTCGGCCGTAGCGCGTTTGGGTCGTTTGATCGCGCCCGCTTGCACGAGGTAGGTGACCGCCCAGTTGACCCTGTTTCCGTAGAGAGTGGCCCCACTGGGGATTGTGGCTGCATGGTCCTCGGCCGTGAGGTTGCAGAGGTCGGCGGCGCGTGCCCGAAGGTCACGAGCGGAGAGCGGACCCTCCTGGTCGAGCAGTTCTAGCACGGGTCGCATGAACTCTTCGTACGTGGGCACGGGCATGGAGCGAGGCTAACTGGGGCGGCTCCCGATTGGTCTCGTTTCGCGCGTGCAGCGGGCGCGGTGCGCGTAGGGACCGGCGCGCCAGCGCCGCAGTCCGGAGCGCGGGGTCACCGCGGAGCGGAGCACGCCGCGCCGGAGGCGCGCTTGAGCCAGTAGGGAATGTTCTCCCGACGCGCGCCTGGCAGACGGGACAGGACTCCCGCGAATGGCTCGCCGAACTCCTTCTTCGAACTGTGTTTCATTCTTGAAAGACCAGACGCGCTTTGGCATGACGTGGCAGCGCTGCCCCGTCCCATCCCACGCCTGCACGGTGAATGTGACTGGCGCCTCGACGGGGTCGGCCACTGGCATCCCCCTTGACTGGCGCACGATCCAGGGCCATTGGGGGGCCTACGTGGTGTGGGCCGACGGGGGTGGCAACGTGAAGCCGTGCGCGTACATGAGTGGGTACGGTCAGGAGCACGTACGGCCGCGTCACAGCTGACGGCGTCGTCCACTCGCCTTCAGGGCGTCACCAGAGCACTTCTGCCGCAATCTGAAACTCTTCGGGCGCCTCAGTCGCCCAATGCCGCGTCGAGCGACGAGACGTAGCGACCGCGGCCCTCACGGAGAAACTGAAAGAAGGTGTCGAAGTCTTGGGGGGCCAGGAAGTGGAACTCATAGTCCGTCCCGTCCGCCCGCTCATCTACTAGCGCAAAATGGTCCACTGCTGCCTTGTACTTGGCCCGATTTTCCGCTGACGGACTCTGGATCTCAGCATCTTCTTTGATCTCGATGGCGAGGACCTTTCCAGGCATGGCTAGGAAGAAGTCCGGGTTGAACGAGCCGCGCTTGAATTGCGCGCCCCGCTTCCATGCATACTCAATCGGGTAGAATCCTTGATCGGTGCTCTTGATCCAACCTGATAGAACTGCGGCGTTCTCTTGCTTGATAAGTCCGCGTACGAACTGCCGCTCGGGGCGATGATCCGCGAGGACTACGTTCAGCGGCGTCCGGAAATTGTACTTGTTTCGTACTACCTCAACCGCCGAACGAGGCAACGACTCGTCGTCCAGGACTCGCTGTACGACAGCGGCATCACGCGCGTTCGCAGAGCGCTCGCCGTACTCGTCGAGAAAGAGCGTGATCTCTCCCCTGCGCAGTGCACCTACCCCGACACTATCCCGCGGCCGGTCGGTTGTTTGGACGGTCGTCAGGGACTCTGGAGAAGTAACATACCGAACTGTCTGCGCGCGCTGGCGGTGTATCACACCAAAGGACGCGAGCAGGCGCTGCCTGTTCTCCTCGCTTACGAGATCGCGTACTTCTCCGACTCGGGCCAAGGACGCACGGACCAAGTCTTGGAGCCAAACCACGGTGTAAGTGTCCGCATAAGTGGTTCCCTCCTCCAGATCGATGGCTTTAAACTTCCGATGAATGTGGTCGACAACTTCATCCACTGTGTGCATCTGATAGCGGACTCGGGTCCTTTTAGTTCTTGTTCCCTGCCCGAGTACGCGCTGATAGACGGTCTCGCGTTCAAGCTCTGAGACCTGAGAGGCAAGAGAGACCCATCCCTTGCTGAAGTCGTACTCACCCTCTTGCTCGTAAGTCTCAACTTCCTGGTGCTGCAAGTAATCGATCGAGTGGATGGTGAAGTTGTAGTCCTCGCTCTTCTCAATCACCATCGACGTCAGACGCGACTCGATTTCAAGCACCTCGTCCACGAGGTGGGCTATGCGGCTGGACCAGGCGTCATGGTTGTAGACGATGAGGACGGGCCGCTCGCCCTTGTACACGTCGGGAACACGGAGTCCCCGCCCCAGAACCTGTGCAATGAGAAGCTTGCTTGAGAACGCTCGCTCCTCATGCGGCACGACCTGACACACGTTCTTCACGTCCCAGCCTTCTGTCAGCATGCTGACTGAGACGATCCATTCCACAGGGCTTTCCCTGGTGTCCACAGCTGGCAAGGCGGCCAAGTTTCTGCGGTGGGCCGGGTCTGAAGTGACTGCCAGCACCTTAGTGCCTGCCTCTTCGGGCGAAATGCCCTCAGCGTCCGCAACGAAGGTAACTAGTTCTGTCTCCAAGCGCTTGCATGCCGCGATGTCGCGAGTCACCAGGAGAGTCAATGGCTTGATCAGCCGATATCGTTCACTGCGGTTCTGCAGGTGGTTGTCATAGATCTTCTGAAACTTTTCGGCCTTACCTCCTGGGCTGTCTTCGGTCACGTACTCCACGGTCTTCACGTACCCATCTTCGATCGCCTGTCGAAGCGAGTACCGATAGATCACGTCCCCAAAGTACGAGTCTCCGTTGTAGCACGTGCCTGACATTCCCAAGACGAGGCGGAAGTCCAACTCGGGATCAGCGACAAACTCCGTCCACTTCTTGATGTCTGCACCGCCGGTGCGCAGATGATGCGCCTCATCATTCAGTACAAGCGTCGTGCGCCCATGACCTGAAAGGGACGGCCGCAGAGAGGAGCGCGAATTGTCGAGCGCTGAGTGGTAGTTTTCGACGCAAATTGACCCCGCCACGATCGATTCACCGCCAGTGATTACTGACGGTGCGAGCAAGACCGCCTCTTCCGGCATCAGTGCTCGGAGAGTCTCGTCGGCTGCTAGCGCGCGAAACTTCTCCAAGAGTCCAGCCTCGATGGTCAATGACGGACAGAGAACGAGTACCCGGTCGACCACGCCTTCTGCTAGGAGGATCGCCGCAACTCCGTAGAGCACATAGCTCTTCCCCGTGCCGGTTGCCAGATCTATGGTGGCGGCGAGCTTGTCCAAGAACAAGGAGTTCGCCTCAATCTCAGAGACGTCTCCATACGCTGAGCGGAGTTCCTGCCGACTGGCGAAGTTCTCCGCGATAAGCGCCGCCAAGTCGGCATACTGCCGTCCGACCAAGTAGCGGACGCCCGTTTCAATTGCCTTCTTCTGATAAGACCGGTCGCCGCACAGCGCATCGATGAATCGACCGTACGAGGAAAGATCCATGGCCGAAGGATCGATGGACTCACTCACATTGAGGACCAACTGACCCGTCTCGAAGACCTGCCCTCGAACGTTGACCTCTACCGTGCTCGGCGTCACCGTCGGTCCCCTCCCCTACCTGTGGTCGCCGGAGTTCGTGTCCCTTTGGCCGTCTTGGCTGACGTGCGACCCTTGGGCGCAGCGCTGAAGTCGCTGCGGCTCTTCACTTCCGTGTATTCATTGCCGTAGATATCGAGATAGATGACCATCAACTGTTCACCGACGTCCTCGGGGCGCAGTTCGATGACCCACTCCTTCGCGGCGAGGTCCTCCGCATAGTGCACCTCGTCCAGGACGAACGGCTCGACGGGGCCCTCTTCGCTGGCGTTGGCATAGTCCTTGTCAATGAGAACGGCGGCCAGCGTTTCCAAGTTCTCTTTCGTCGCTACTCCGCGGGCTAGGGCCTCGCTGCGGAACTCCTCCAACTCAATCCGGAACCGGCGCGTCTCGCCTCTACCTTTGGTTCCGTAGATGGTGCGGACCTTCGGTTGCTTCATGAAGTCGAATCCCACCGCGTTCACGGTTCGGTTTACGTCTTCCTCCCGAAGTGGTTGCTCCAGGGCTTCGAATGGGTGAGCGTGCAGTTCGTTGATTATCGAGTACGGGATCCTCAGTACGTAGTACCGGGTGTCCTCTAGGTCGATATAGTCCTCCAGGAACGTCACGGACGCAGCCGGAGCGATGATGAAGACAGTGTCACCCACTCGCTGGCCCACGCGCGCGTGAAGGTTATCGACGAAGCCTCGGTCTAGGACCACACCATCTCGCTGTAGGTGATTGAATACCAGGACGTCAGCTCCCGCCCGGAACCCGTCGAACTGAATCCCCGAAACTCGATGCGGCGAATCCTCGCAGCCAAACAGGTGTAGCCCGAAGAAGCGCCAGTCTTCCCAATCCAAACGGGACAGTGAAGCGAAGTCATAGAGGCCCGCATTGAAGAGGACGAACGGCTTTGGATTGAGCTTGCGCCCCTTATTCCCAATCTCGCGCTTGAGAGTCAGCATCCGCTTCTGAATAGTGTAGATTGCCAATTTTCCACAATCGATCCCTATCCAACGTCTACCGAGCTTCTCAGCGACGGCCAGGGTGGTTCCGCCCCGGCGAATGCATCGAGCACCACGTCCCCCTCGGCGGACGCCGCCGAAATGATCCGAGCCGCGATGCTCTCAGGCTTCTGCGTCGGATATCGGAGGTTTTGGGATTTGTCTGCAGGTTGCAGCATTGAAAGGCGCCATACGTCGTCCACCGTCTTTTCTTCGGACGTTTGATAGAGGACTTTTCCGTCCGGCCCCTTGGCGTTGACCAGTTTCTTACCCTCCTTATCCCAGACCCGCTTGATCTGCTGGGTGGGTCCCTCGACTCTCACCTCTCGCTGCTGAGTGAAGGTATAGTCGGCGCTCTTGGTGTACCAGAAGATCACATCATGATTCGATGCGAATCGGTTGATGTTTCCCTGCATCTTGTTGTAATAGTGCCAGATGATTTCGTTTCTGAAGTTCTGTTCTCCGAACACCTCGTCCAGAAGGACCTTGACATAGTGCCCCTTCTTTGCGTCGAGGTGGATGAATATCGAACCGGTGTCAGAAAGCAATTCACGGAGCAGGATGAGTCGCCGTCGCAGGAACTCGAGGAAATCCGCTCCAATCACTTTGTCCTGATACGCCACCTCACCCTGCTTGCCGCCAAAATCGCGCTTTGAAGCGAAGGGCGGGTCAATATAGATGAGTTGAACGCCGGGGTCACCTGCTGCGTTGCGCAGCTCTCCACGTTGCTTCTGGTGCAGGAGCGTCTTCAGCGCCTGCAAGTTGTCTCCGAAGATCAGGGAGTTCGACCATTCCGATGGTCTGACGTTCCCGAACTGCCGGATGGCCTGCAACGGCACCGCCATGGTTTCAGCCAGGACGTCTTCTTTCCGGCCCTTCCCGGCATAAGTAAGAGTCGCCTCGCGGCGAGTCTCGGGGAATAGCAAGTCACGGAACTCGGCTGGGAGTGAACCCTCTCTGATCAGCGTATCGGCGATGAGCCGGCGATCCTCCTGGGAGAGGTCGAGCGCCATGTTGAGTTCCTTCCAGAGTCTGCCGCGGAGAGCAATCTGCATGCTAGGTGACAGGGGGGACATTGGGCCGCGAACCAGCGAACCACCCATCGCCGACCGGGAGCGCAGCGCACCAGGGTGTCACGCGGGACACCGGGCGCCGCTCACGACCGCGCAGCACGCCGAAGAACTACACAGACGCGGCTTGTCGAACGCGGTCGCTCAGGAAGCTATGAACCTCACATTCGCGATCGGGTGAGCCGCCGTGTCAAGTCGGCCGATCTCGGCGCGGCTGCTCGAGGATCTGCCCAGGGTCGACGTAGGCGAACTCCTGGCCGAGCGCGAAGCCCCAGTGGTTCTCCACCTCGCCGGCGTTCTTCGGGTAGTCGAGGACCGTTCCGGCGCCGAGCTCCCTGACCAGGCTGGTGACGCGGAGGTCGCCGGGTTCGATGGCGCTACTCAGTTTGACGCGGGCCAGCCGGTCGACCTCTTCGAAGTCGTTCGTGGGTGCTCATTCCCGACCTCCCCAGAGCAGGTCGAGCTCGGGGTCTTGGATGACGTCCAGGCGTTTGTCGGGGGCATAGGCCGCGGGCTCGGGCACGATGAGGCGTCGCAGCTGCCGCTCGAAGGCGCTGTGCTGCACCGGGGTGTCGTCGTATTTCATCGCGGTCCTCCTCAGCGGCCCGGGGCCGGGCGGTCGGCGACGGGCTGCGTGCCCGGGATGTCGCGCTGCTGGCCGGGTGGCTTGGGGACGAAGGACTCGTCTAGCTCGGCGGCCATGTCACGCATCTGGGTCTGGTATCGCCCCCACTCGCGGGGGTGGATGCCGTTCTGCAAGACCGAGGCGACGATGGCGGCCATGGAGTAGGGCCGGTCGGCGGGCACCTGGTCCAGAGCGCACCAGGCCTTGGCGCCGTCGCCGTGCAGCCAGCTGGCGAAGCCGAGCATGGAGGCCGGCGCCGCGCGGACCTCGTCCGGACCGCGGCGGGTGAGGTCGGTCCAGATGGCCATGTGGGAGGTGGAGTTCTCCCGACTCATGTCCTCCCAGAGCGCATCCCGGGTGCTGATCGTCCCCAGGGCCACGAGCATCCGCGCACCGTCGACGTCGGAGAGCCGGTTG
>DGBM01000059.1:0-2308 GCA_002384765.1 Demequinaceae bacterium UBA4004 | reverse complement strand
GCCTGATGTGGGTGGTGATGCCGACGTCCTGGAACCGGTTGGACAGGTGCTGGCTGGCCAGCTCGGCGCTGCGGCGATCCTCGGTGATGCAGATAATGGCGAGGCGGGCACCGGGCCGGGCGTGGCGGCCGTACGGGCCGCTGAGTGCGTCCCAGACCTCCTCGCGATCGGCGGCGGTCCGGGGCAGATCGACGCGTGTGATCGGCAGCCCGGGCCGGAAGGGCACCAGGACGATCGACTCCTCGGGCTTAAAGCCAAGGACGTGCGGCACCGCGGCGAGCAGCTCGTCCGGGGACTGAACGACGAGATCCATCGGAGCGAACCTCCTCAGCTGGCCTGGGCCGCGTGCGGGGCGCGGTCGATGCGCGCGGACACGTACTTGAGCGAGAGGCCGACCTCGCCGAAGCGGTTGTCGACGACCACGACGTCCTTGGTGCGCTTCTCGCCGGTCTCCTTGTCCGGCCAGCTCTCGGTGCGCTCGAGGCCGTGGACGAAGATCGGGTCACCAGATCCGCAGCTGTCGTGTACGTGGGTGGCCGCCGAGCCGAAGATCTTGACGTTGTGGGCGGTGGGCTCGTCGTTGACCCACTCCCCCTGGTCGTTCTGGATCCGGCGGTTAACCAGGACGCGGCAGGTGACGAACGGCTTGTTGTTCTCCCGGGTGTGGTGCAGCTCCGGTGCCTCGGCCAGGTTGCCGGCGAAGGTGACGGTGGTCGACATGACTTCCTCCTAGGTGACGGCGAGGACGTTGAGTCCCGCAGTCACCTAGGTCCCGTCGGGGTCCGGCAGCGATCACATCTGTCGAACTAGTTGCTCGAGCTCGCGTGCAGCCGGTCATCCCCACAGCGCACGGAAGCGCCCCGACCGGCTCTCGGGTACCGGGTCGGGGCGCTGGGAAGGACGCTAGACGCAGCCACCGACACAACACGGTGCCGGCGGTCAGCTGGCCTATCGTGCCGGTCGGCGGCGCGGGGGGCGGTTGCTGAGCTTCTGCGGCGGCGGGGGCAGGTCTCGGCCCAGCCGCCGGCGGGCCTCCTCGGCCGCGGCGATGACCGCATCCTGGGCGAACGCGGAGCGGGCGAGCATCCGGCCGAGCTCCTGGCGATCGGCCACGAGTGCGTCTTCGACCGCCTCGAGGGTCGAGGCGGGCAGGTCGTGCTTCTTGTTGAAGCTCTTGCGGGTCACGCTGACCAGGGCGGGATGGTTCTCCCCGGCGGCCGCGAGCTCGGCCCGCTTCTGCGGTGAGTGCTTGGCGTGCACCTCGAGCGCCTGGGCAAGCCATCCGACGAACGAGCCAGGTGAGTCGGCGTCGGTGTCCAGGTCGGCGATGTAGGCCGATCGGGCGAGGTCCCACACGCCGGGCTTCCAGTAGATCCCGACCGGGATCGTGGTCTGGCTCGTCACCGGATCACTCCTCTGATCTCGGCCGGCGGCGTCGAGCTGCAGCGGCTAACACCAACGCCGCTGCATTCCCGGTCGGGGCCCCGCGCAGCCGTTCCCACCCTCGCCTGATTCCTTCCGTTCCAGCCAGCTACGAGGTGCAGCTGCGCCGCGCCGCCGCAGCGGAGTCCGCGCCCGGGGAGGCCGGGGTTTTCCCCACGCTCACCGGGTGCCCACCTTTCCACAGGTGCGCCCTGTGGCCCGGTAGGCGTCGGTCCCCGCTGGGAGACTTGGTCCTGTCAGTTCTTTCTATTCTACTCATGGAGGACAGCCGCATGACCGACAGCGTCCAGACCCCCGCCGACACCGCCGCCGACGAGGCCGCCGAGGTCGTCCAGGCCGAGGAGTTCATGTACCTCGACCCCGCCGACATCATCATCGGCACCAACGTCCGGACCGACCTGCGCGCCGACCACAAGGAGTTCCGCAAGTCGATCAAGGAGCGCGGCGTGCTGGAGGCCGTCACGGTCTACCGCAACGAGGACGGCCAGTACGTCCTGCTGCGCGGCCAGCGCCGCACCGTGACCGCCGCCGAGGTCGGCACCCCGACCGGGCTGATCCCGGCCCGCGTCGTGCCCCAGCCCGCCGACGCCGACCGGATCGGTGACCAGATGGTCGAGAACATCCACCGCGCCGGGATGCGCGAGGCCGAGGTCGTCGCGGGCGTGGAGCAGCTGGCCCTGCTCGGCGTGAGCGCCGCGCAGATCGCCAAGCGCACCAGCATCGACCGCCCGACCGTGAACGCCGCCCTGGCGGTCACCAAGGCCGACCAGAGCCGCAACCGGCTCGACTCCGGTGACCTGACGTTGGAGGAGGCCGCGATCTTCGCCGAGTTCGAGCACGACCCCGAGGCCGTCGAGCGCCTGGA
>DGBM01000184.1 GCA_002384765.1 Demequinaceae bacterium UBA4004 | reverse complement strand
GTCGGCGTGGATGTGGGTCTCGGTTACCGCGACGATGCGCATGCCGTGTTTGGACACCGCGTCGAGATACACCTGCACATCTCGACGGGGATCGACCACCATCGCCTCGCCGGTGGCTTGACAACCGATCAGGTAACTTGCCTGCGCCAGGTCATCGTCGTAGAAGCGCTCCAACAGCACGTCTGTCCCCTTTCACGAGTACATCGCCACTAAGCATACCCGGGGGGGTATTCCTGTCAAGGGCTGGGGCGGAGGTCGTAGAGGCGCGGTACATCCAGGTGCGTCACCTCGAATCCTGAGCGCAACGCCAGCAGGGGCCCGGAGCGTTCGGTCGGTTCAAAGGTGTCGTCTGTAATGGCGCGGTGGAGGTAGCCGCTGGGCCCGGTGAACCAGACCTCGTCTGTGGTGACGGACACGGGGAGCGACTCGGCGGGAAGGTCTTCGGCCCACAGCTGGGCGTGCCCTGCTGAGACGGCGGTCACCGTTCGAGAGCCCGCTGCGGCCGCGGTGAATATGGCGATGTCGGCGGTGGGGGTGACGAGGGTGCGCGCGTCAGGCTGGCCGGGGAGAGTCGCGAGAATAGTTCCGTCGATGAAGCGGTGGACGGTGGAGAGAGGTCCGTGGGTTGTCGGCCACTCGAGCACCAGGTAAGACTGCACGGAGACCTCATGCCCTTCGGCGACGGTTGCGGGGCCGATCGCGCCCACCGGAGCGACTTCTGACGAGTGCCAGAGCACGGGGGTGGAGGGCACTGCCGCGTCGCGGACGACGACTCCCTCCGGTGTCTGAGTGGCGAGAAGGCCTTCGGCCGCATGGACGGCTCGTTCACTGCGAGGGAGGTGCACTGTTGCGCCTGTTGATGGCGACAGAGCTGTCGTCGACGAAGTCTCTGTCATCATCGCACCACCGAGCATCTCCGTGGTGATGAGGCCGTCGTCAGACAAGGCTCCGGGTACGGGTTCTGGCCCCCAGGCGATTGTGCCGTCCGTACGGAATGCCGTGGCGACGGTCGTGGATGAGAGCTGACCATCCTGCACGGACGCATCGGAGTCCAGCACGACGAGTAGGTCCTCGCCATCGGCCCGTGTGACGGCAAACCCTGCGCAGGCAGGGTTCGTTTGCACATCCCAGCTCGTGACGCCATCCGTGACGACGAAGGTCAGGTCGGTTGACTCCTCGTCCGGGTACCGCACGGCCACGAATCCGTCCCCGAACGCCGTGGCAGACCGGTCGAAGGTGACCGTGTCCGACGCCGTGGTGATGGCACTTGCGACGGCTCCCAGGGGCTGTTCGGGTGCGCATCCCGCGATCATGATCGCTGCGGCACAGGTGACGCCCACGGCGATCAGGGGCCGTCTCACTGCCGCGCCTCCTCGCGTGGGGCGGAGACGGTCTGACGCTTTCGGAGCACGAAGACGAGTGCGAGGACGGCAAGAAGTAGGACAGCGACAAGCAGCATCACGACGTCCGGGATCGCGGAGGTCGCCCCGAGCGCCCAGGTTTCGGCTTCGTACTGCTGCCCGATTGTGAGGACCCCTCCGAGGGAGGCGGTCCCGTCCGTCACAAGCAGCAGGATGCCGATGGCCACGGACAGTGCCCCGGCGATGACCATCGTCCAGCTGTTCCGCCACTTCCCGATACGCAGCTCACGGGGACGCACGAGCCCGCGCACCCGCCCGCCCCACGCGTTCCACAACAGCGCCAAGACGAACAGCGGTGCCGCCATGCCGAGGGCATAGAGCGACATCAACACCGCCCCGTAAGCGCTGTTGCCGCCGAGCGCTGCGACCGTGAGGACCGAACCGAGAATCGGTCCTGCGCACACGCCAGCCACGCCGTAGACGGCTCCCAGCAGAAAGACCGCCACGGGCGAGGTGCTCTCCTGGCCCGACGTTCGGGTGACCCCCGGAATCGGAAGACCAGAAAGCTGCAGGAGGCCGAGGAGGATGATGATCGCCGCAGCGACTGCGACCAGAAGGCTCCGGTTTTCTGTGACGAAGCGCCCTATCAGTCCGGCGAGTATGCCCAACGGGACGAGCGTGGCCAGCAGCCCCAGGAAGAATACGGAGGTGCGCCCCAACAGGCGGCGGGGAGAGCCGAACGCGTACGCGAAGAACGCCGGCAGAAGCATGACCGAGCACGGGCTGAGAAGTGTCAGCACGCCGCCCAGGAACGCCCCCGCGAGCCCGATGTCGATCATCGTCCCACCCGGTCAAGCTCCAGTTCGATGGCCTGCTGGAAGGCCTCGAGAGGCTGGGCTCCGACGATCGGGGTCTGCCCAATGAGGAAGATCGGTGTGCTCGTGACGCCGAGCGAATACCCCTCGTCCAGGTCGGCTTGCACGCGGGCCTGCAATTCCGGGTCGTCCATGTCGCTCTCGAACTGAGCGAGATCGGGGACGCCGATGTTCTGCGCGATCTCGAGGAGTCTTTCCCGGGGAAGCTCGGCATGACCGCGCTCCGGTGCGTCCGCGAACACGGCATCGTGGAACTCCCAGAAAAGGCCTTGTTCTCCGGCGGCGCGCCCCGCATAGGCGGCGATGACCGATTCATCGCCGAACACGGGCAAGTCGCGCCACTCGATCCGGACGAGGCCGTCCTCGACGTACTGCTCAATGATCGTCGGTTGCGTGTCACGGGCGAAGACACCGCAGAAGGGGCATCGGTAGTCCGCCCATTCCACGATCACCACCGGCGCATCGACATCGCCCAGCGCCGTCGGGTCGTCGGCATCCCGCCGTGCAAGATCCGGTAGGGGCGCTGCGCTCTCGGACTCAGAGTCGGCGGCGGGCGCCGCGGACCCGGACGAATTGCCGCCCGACGTCACGAGGAAGGTCACGATGACGATCACCAGCACCCCGATGATCGCGATCAGGCTGATCACGAGTGGTGTCATCCGTGACTTGGTCGCGTTGTTGGTCTGGCTCATCTGTCAGGCTCCTGTCGACGCACGAGCTACCCACGCTAAATACCTCTCGGGGTATCCGCAACCCGCGGCTCACCCGATGCACTATCGCAACTTGAATACCCCTTTGGGTATCTGAGCCGAGGCCTGACATGGCAATTATCGAGTTTCTCGGATCCCATCCCGGCCGTTGGGTGCGCGGCATCATCGGCGTCGCCCTCGGCGCCGTCGCCATTGTCGCGGGGCAGTGGTGGCTGCTCCTGCTTCTTCCCGCGGTCCTGCTCCTCGCCTCGGGCATCTTCGACTTCTGCCTGCTCGGGCCCCTTGCACGACTTCCGATGCGGGGACGCGCGTTCCGTGCCGCGTGCGCTCGCCCAAGCCGGCCCTGAGGGATCTTCGCGCGGCTCTCTCAACTCCTACCTGAGGCGTCGCGCGAGGACCACGCTGTCCCGCAGCACTCCCGGTCGCCCGTCAGGTCCGGATGCCTCGCGCTCGTACATGCCGCATCGTTCGACGACCCAGTGCTGATCGAGGGACAGGGGCTCTAGATCCTCTTCGGGTTTCGGGAACCGGGCACGGGCGACGAAGTCGGGATCCGCCCACGGTGGAGCTTCGGCGTGCGCGAGGATCAATAGGGAACCTCCGGGTGCGACGGCGTCCCTCCCTGTGCGTAGGACGTCGTCTCTGGGGATTATGACCGGCCAGGAGTGCAGGAAAGCCGGTGCACGGCATCGACATCTGCCGCGGCGAGTGGGGCACGCCACTGGGCGACGGACTGTTCGAGTTCCGAGTGCGCCGGTCGTTGCGAGCGATCCTCTCGGAGGGTGGTGACGATGTGCCGGAAGACCTTTCGGGGACGGATCGCATGGTGCTCATTCGGGTGTTTTGCACATTCCACGGCGATCGGATCATCTTGCTCTATCACGGCTATAACAAGAAGAAGGATCCGTCGCAGAAGCGCCAGCAGCGCGAGATCGCACGGGCGCGAAAGTTGCACGCCGAGTGGAAGCGGGGTAATTGACTCTCTATGTGTCCTGTCGCATAATTAACCGCGAGGGGGTGGTGCTACATGGGCAGGAGTTTCGACGACCTCGCGACTCGAGCGGCGCGGCACTGGACGCCCGATGAACGTCGCGTCCACGATGCGGCCGCTCGCGTCTTCGAGATCGAGATGGTTGCTCGCGCTTCGCTGGGCGCGCAGTTGCAAGCTGCTCGGAAGGCGAAGTCTCTCAGTCAGCCAGCTCTCTCTGCGGTCACGGGAGTTCAGCAGTCTGAGATCAGCCGCATCGAGTCTGGCGCAGGGAACCCGACCGTGGCCACTATCACGAAGCTCGCGAACGCCCTAGACCTGAAGTTAGCCCTTACGCCGCAGCGCTGAATGGTGAGACGGGTCTGCTGGCAACGACGTGGCAACAGCTGGGTCAGGTCCGCCTCGATGTTGCTGATCGAACTGGGTCGCTGACCTGATCGGATCTGCGTGATTCCGGTGTTTCCTATCGAGGTGGATGTTGGGCCCATGAGTTCAAATCCCACCGTCACCG
>DGBM01000079.1 GCA_002384765.1 Demequinaceae bacterium UBA4004 | reverse complement strand
ACCGGATCTGCCGATGTGCGCGCACCGAAGCACGACCCTCTCGCCGTGGGCAGGTATCTGCCGGCTGTTACAACGGACGACATGGATGCTGAGATACGAAAGGCGCAAGCGTCGGACGTGGACGCGATCGCCGCATTCGGGTCGGCGGTAGTCCCGGCGCACTACACGCCGATCCTCGGCGCCGACGGCGCGCAGGGACAGTTGGCCTGGTGGACGCCGCAACGCATTGGGTCCGCGGTTGAACGCGGTCGCGTGCATGTGGCCCTGGTCGACGACACCATCGTCGGCGTATCCGAGACCGGTGAGATGGGCAACGAGCAGGTGATCTGGAAGCTCTATCTGGCACCCGACTTCCGCGGCCGTTCTCTTGGTGTGAAGTTGCTTCGCCAAGCCATAGCTGCGCTCCCCACCGGCGCGAAGAGCGTCCTCGTGGAGCACTTCGCCGGCAACACCCGGGCCGGGTCTTTTTACGAGCGCGAGGGGTTCGCGGTCGTCAATACCGAGCCATCCAGCTCTGGCGACCCGAATGCCGCGATCATTTGGCGAAGGCTCGAACTGCGCGAATGAGCCATCGTTGAGCCGTGTACTGACTGGCCCGACGCCCGCATCTGCCGCGTTGAGGGGAGTGTTCGTGCACTAGGGAACCTGGGCGACGCGCCTTCTCGAGCCTGCGACCTTGAGGTGAGCCATTGGCCTCGGAACCGCCGACGCTGTGAGAACGTCGAACCACCATGCCGACACTGAACTCGAGCCTCTCTACCGCCGTGAAGGTCCGACGAACTCGCGCCATCGGCCGCGGAGGCGTGTTCCTCGGCTTGGCGACCATAGCCCTCGCCCTCGCGGGATGCGGCCCGACCACTTTGACTGCGGACACCCCAGAGATACGGACGAGCGAGCTCACCGACGCCGGCGGCCAACCCTGCCCCAAGAGGATGCCGATCGGTGAGGACCCGTCCGGTCACGGCTTCGGCGTCGAGGCAGTCGCCGATCAGCTCCCGACCCTCCTCGAGTCGCAAGAAGCCTGGGTGTGCCAGTACAACCCCTTCGATGTCGACACGACCTCCGGCGGCGGGGCCGTCTACGGGTGGAGACGCGAGGGGCAGCCGCAGCCGGTTGCTGCCCAGGACCTCACCGACCTGCAGGACGCCCTAGATGGCCTGACCCCAGCCGACCGCGGCGGCGGATGTACCGACGACCTCGGCCCACGCTGGATGGTCGCCTACAGCCACGACGGCGACCTGACCGGGGTAGTTGTTGACGACTACGGCTGCCGCGACGTCCGCCTCACCGACAACCCCCACACAACGCCGCCCGGAGCGGACAACCAGGTCGGGACGGTTGGCGGTGTCCTCGACGACGGCACCGCGATCCTCGACGCGCTTGGCATCGGCCGCGCAAACTGACCTCACCGATTGCAGGACAGATGGACTCTACGCTCGCACATCCCGGCTTAATGACACAGGACGCCGTTTCGGTTGCCAGCATGACCTCCCAGGCCTGACATGCGGCCTATTCGCGCGCCCGCGGACATACGGATCCGCAGGTGGTGAGAACAAGACGGAAGTTGACTCGCGGTCATGTTGGCGGGCCACTGGGGGATGGAGAACTCACAACCGGGCCCGGCCGTCTCCGGTGTCGTCGTCACCACTCCGAACGTCCTGCGATTGGCCGTGGCCGCCTACCTCGCCCGATTCAAAGGCCAGTCGCGCATCCACACCGAGTCAGACCTACGCGGCTACCTGAACTGGTGCGAGTCGCGCGACCTTGATCCGCTCGCCGCCACCAGGCCACACATTGAGCTCTACGTCCGCTGGCTGCAAGAAGTACGCCGTTACCGCCCCTCGACGGTGTCGCGCCGGATGTCGGTGGTCGCCGGCTTCTACCGGACCTGCGTGATCGACGCCGTGCTCGAACACTCGCCGGCAGAGTACGTCCGGCGGCCGAACGTGCCCGCGGAGTCGCCGACCCTGGGCCTGACTCACCTGCAGTTCGAGGCGCTGCTCACTACCGCCAAGCACTCGACTAACCGCTGCGACTTCGCACTTGTCGCCATGCTCGGCCTATTGGGTCTGCGTATCTTCGAGGCCACCGGCAGCAACATCGAGGACCTCGGAGAGGAGCACGGCCACCGCGTGCTGCGCGTGCGGGGCAAGGGCGACAAGGTCGTCCTCGTCCCGCTTCCTCCTGCCGTGGGACGAGCCATCGAGCGCGCTACCGACAGCCGGAGCAGCGGCGCGATCCTTCTGACGCGCCGCGAGACCCGCATGGATCGGCACTGTGCCACCCGGCGACTACGGCGCCTCGCTGAGCAAGCCGGCGTAAAGCTGCCGCGGATGCATCCCCACATGCTCCGGCACACCTTTGTCACCACGATGCTCGACGCCGGCGTCGACCTACGCGACGTGCAGATCGCCGCCCGCCATGCCGACCCACGGACGACCATGCGATACGACCGCGCTCGCAAGAACCTCGACAGGCACCCCAACTACATCCTTGCCGCCTACATGGCGTCAGGAACATGACCAAGTGACCGTCTGCTCAAGCAGCGCCCTTGCAGCCTCGGGACGGGTGAATGCCTGAGGGACTCAAGACGGCCTGTGTTGGTACAACTGCCGAGCTCACCAACTGCGGCAGATGCGGGCGTCGGGCCA
>DGBM01000310.1 GCA_002384765.1 Demequinaceae bacterium UBA4004 | reverse complement strand
GGAGGTCTCTCATGAGTCAACGCGCTCACTTGACATTGCGCTGTGCGGCTCTTACCTTTACAACGAACCTGAATCACCTGTCAGGTTTGGATCCTTCCAAAGGCGAAAGGTACGCACATGCGGCTCAATTCCAAGGTATTCGCGGGGAGTGTCGCGGCTGTCGCCGCGCTGGCACTGACCGCGTGCGCCCCAGGCGAAACGACCCCCACGACGACGTCTAGCGCGTCCAACTCATCGTCAGCACCCCCCGGCATCACGGACGTGACGGTGGGAGTCCTCACCAGTCAGTCAGGCCCGTTGGCGGGCTACGGCCAGCAGTACCTGGATGGCTTCAAGGCAGGTCTGGACTACGCGACCGACGGCACAAATTCTGTCAACGGCGTCTCCATCAACGTCGAGTATCGCGACGATGCAGGCGACGCTGACACGGCGGTCACCGCAGCCAAGGAACTGATCGGTTCGGGCGTCAACATTCTTGCCGGAACCGTCTCCTCCGGCGTGGCCCTTGCTCTCGCCGAGCAGGCGGATCAGAACAAGGTGCTCTACATTTCCGGGCCCGCCGCAGCCGATGCGATTACCGGTGTCAACCACTACACGTTCCGTTCCGGTCGCCAGAGCGCCCAGGACGTGGCAACTGCGGGAACGTTCCTGAACGACATCGAGGGCAAGACCATCACGGTCTTTGCTCAGGACACGGCATTTGGCCAGGGCAACGCGGCCGCCGTGGATGCCATCCTTGGCGCCAAGGGTGCCACGGTGAACTCGATCCTCGTCTCAGAGGACGTCACCGAGTTCACGACGTTCGCGCAGCAGGTCATCGACGCTAAGCCCGACCTGGTGTTCGTCGCATGGGCCGGAGCCACCTCGGGTGCCATGTGGCAGGCGCTGAGTCAGCAGGGCGTCCTGGACCAGATTCCGGTGGTCACCGGGCTGGGCGACTCCGCGACGTTTGGCGCCTACGGTGACGCTTCGTCGAAGATCAAGTTCCTCAACTACTACTTCCCCGGCGCTCCGGACAACGCGGCCAACACCGCGATGGTCGACAGCATCACCGCGGCAGGTGGAGCTCCTGATCTCTTTAGCCCCGATGGCTTCAACGCGGCGATCATGATCGTTCACGCGATCGAAAGCGGTGCCGGTGACGTGGAGGCGATGATCTCCTCACTCGAGGGCTACACGTTCGACGGTCCTAAGGGAAGCATCACGGTTCGCGCCAGCGACCACGCGATGATTCAGGACATGTATCAGGTGCAGCTTGTCGCCAACGGCGACTCCTACGCACCTGAGTTGCTCGCGACGGCATCCGCCGCCGACGTCGCTCCTCCCGAGATGCCGTAGCGTACCGGTACGGTTCGATATGGCTACCTCAGTCCCGCCCGCGCTGCGCATTGCCGGCCTCGGCCTGCGCATCGGCGGCGCCACCATTCTTGACAATGTCGACCTCGAGGTCGCGCCCGGCTCTATCATCGGCGTGATCGGTCCCAACGGTGCAGGAAAAACCACGCTGTTCAATGTGGTTTCCGGCGTCATGCGGCCAACGGCTGGCACTGTCGAGATGGATGGCGCGGACATCACATCGATGTCAGTGCCGATGCGCGCGCGGGCGGGACTGGGGAGGACATTCCAAACCTCCAACTATTTTCCCCGACTCAGTGTGCTGGAAAACGTCCGCATCGCGGCCCAGGTCTCGCTGGGCGGGAACTACTCCGTGCTCCACTTTCCCCGCCGCGGCGATGAGGCAACGCAACGCGCCCGCGCGCACCTCACATCGGTGGGACTCGGCCACCGCGAGCACGACCTCGCCGGAGACATCTCCCATGGTGACAAGCGCAAGTTGGAGATCGCGGTGTTACTTGCGACGGATGCCCAACTGGTCTTGCTTGACGAGCCGATGGCGGGCGTGGGTTCCGGCGACGTGAGCGGGCTGGTCAACAACATCCGAACGCTTCACGCAGAAAAGGGATGCACTGTCCTGATGGTGGAACATCACATTGACGTCCTGATGGGCCTGGTGGACAAGGTTGCGGTCCTCAACTTTGGTCACATCATCGCGTTCGACACGCCGCAACGCGTCATGGAGGATCCAGTCGTCCAGCGCGCCTACCTGGGCACTGCAGCATGAGCGACGGCACGACCGACGGCTCGATCCTGACGGTGCAGAACCTGTCGGCATCCATCAACGGTCAGCAGGTGGTCGAAGACGTCTCGCTCTCTGTTCCCGCCACGGGAATCACTGCCGTACTTGGGCGCAACGGCGTGGGCAAGACATCGACGCTGCGGGCCATCCTCGGACTGATCTCCAGGAGTGGCGAGATACGACTCGCGGGCGAGCGAATCGACGGCCTGCGTACGCACCGCATCGTCCAGAGCGGTGTGGGCTATGTGCCCGAGGATCGTGAAGTGTTTGCGCGGCTCACCGTTGCCGAGAACCTCGCGCTAGCCGAGCGCCAACGCGAACCTGCGCGCGAACTGGTGAACGAGTTGTTCCCGGATCTGGTTCAGCGCCGGAATCAGATGGCTGGAACGCTGTCAGGTGGACAGCAGCAGATGCTTTCGGTGGCTCGCGCACTCATCAACGACAACCGCATCTTGCTGGTCGACGAACCCACCAAGGGGCTTGCTCCCAAGATCGTCGCCGACGTGACCATCGCGCTTCGCCGGGCGGCGGAGAAGGTGCCGATTCTGCTTGTCGAACAGAACCTTGAGGTGGTGCGCCAGCTCGCTGGCGACGCCATCGTCATCAGCGGTGGGCGCGTTGTCCACACCGGGCGCGCGGTCGAATTCCTCGATGACGAGGCACTCATCAAGCGGCTCCTGGGAGTGTATGCAGAAGCCCCCGCCGGCAACGGTAGCGAGGAATCCGCATGAGTTCTCTCATCCTCGTCACCCTCACTGGAATAGGGCTCGGCGCGCTGTACTTTCTTGTGGCGTCGGGACTCAGCCTGATCTATGGGCTGATGCACGTGCTGAACTTCGCGCACGGCGCCTTCCTCACCTTTGGCGCCTTCATCGGCTGGGAGGTAGCCCGCCGTCTCGACAGCGAATCGTGGTGGGTGTTCGCGCTGTCCATCCTGGTGGGCGGCGTCGTGGGTGCGGCGGTGGCGAGCCTCACCGAACTCGCCCTGATCAGACCGCTGTATGACCGACACATCGAGCAGGTGCTGGTCACCGTGGGTCTCGCCTTGGCGGCGGTGGCGCTGTTCGAGGGAATCTGGGGTGCGGATCCGATCTACATCGCGGGTCCCGCGTGGCTTAAGCAGACCACGGACGTCTTCGGAGCTTCGATCCCGAACACGTATTGGGTGCTGATGGGGGCTGCGACCGCGCTGCTCGTCAGTCTGGTGTTTTTCCTGCGCTATACCCGTTACGGAATCATCATCCGCGCAGGCGTCGAGAACCGGCCGATGGTCACCGCCCTCGGTATCGACGTGCGTCGTGCGTTTACCGTGGTGTTCGCCATCGGCGGTTCCGCGGCGGGGGTGGGCGGGGTCCTTGCCGCGCACTACACGGGCTACGTTTCACCGCACCTGGGTTCGACGCTCCTGATCTTCGCGTTCATCGTCACCGTCATTGGCGGCGTCGGCTCCCTGACAGGCGCCGCCGTCGCTTCCGTCCTGGTCGCGGTGCTCCAGCAATTCGCTAACTACTACCTGAACGGGACGGGCGACTTCATCGTCGTCATCCTGCTCGCCGCGGTGCTCCTGGTGCGACCCGCCGGGCTCATAGGACGGAGGGCATGAACATGACGGAGGCCTCACACGGTTCTGGACGTTCGACTCTGCGCCGCGCGGCACCCCTGGTCGCCGGGGGAGCCTGCGTGGCGCTGCTCGCCACGTTGCCACTCCTCAATATCCGGGTTCCAGGAATCCTGCCCACGGCGACCTACCAACCCGGCACCCTAGCGCTGCTGTCCCTCGCGATGATCTTCGCGGGCCTGGCGCTGTCCTACAACATGCTGCTGGGCACCGCGGGCATGCTGTCCTTTGGGCATGCGCTGTACTTCGGAGCTGGCGCCTACGGTCTCGGAATCGTGCTCGAGAACCTCTCCGTGCCGCTGTGGCCCGGCATCCTCATAGCCTTGGTGGGCGGCCTGGTGATCGCGCTCGTCACCGGGGCAGTGAGCATCCGAGTGACAGGCATCCCTTTTGCCATGGTGACTCTTGCCTTCGCCCAGGGGGGTTCCGTCTTGGTGCGGCGCAACGCCGCCGTCACGGGCGGGGACGAGGGATTGAGCCTCAATACCGATCACGTGCCGGACTTCTTCCTGGGCGTCATCAATACCCGCAATATGTACTGGCTGACGCTCGCGATACTGGTCTTCGTGTACCTCGTTGCGCTGTGGATCGACCGGTCCCGTCTCGGTCACCTGTCGAGAGCCTCTCGCGAGAACGACCTGCGCCTTCAAGTGCTCGGCCTGCGTCCCGCCTACGCGAAACTCATCACGTTTGCCGCGGCCGGCCTGTGCGCATCGCTCATGGGCGTCGTCTACGTGCTGTTGCAGTCGGGAACGACGCCCACGGCCGTCTCGGCGGATCTCACCATCACGATCCTGGTGATGGTGGTGCTCGGCGGTGTGGGGTTCAGGTGGGGCGCCATCGTGGGAGGCGTCCTCTATACGCTGCTGGACCAGCGGCTCACGGTATTGGCGGGCTCCGACGTGATTGCGTCGCTTCCGGACGTATTGCGGGTTCCGCTGTCACAGCCGCTGTTCATTCTTGGCGTGCTCTTTATTCTGGTGGTCATGTTTCTGCCTGGGGGTATCGCGGGAACGGTAGACGCATGGTGGCGCCGGAGGCGGGGACGCGCGCGTGCGACATCCCTGCGCGCGCTCGACGCGGAAAGCGCTGGCGCACCTGACATTGCGCAGGAGGCACGGCCATGACCATTCCCGATGCGGCGTACGGGCAGGCGGCGGAGCCCCACACCATCGGCCGCTGGCTTCTTGGTCGAGCAGCGCAGGATCCCGGCCGCATCGCGATCGACGACCGCGGCGTCACGGTCGACTACCGCACGCTCGCCAGGCGCGCGTCGGATCTGGCGGAGCGGCTGGCGGCGGCGGGCTACGGCGCGGGGCATCGGATCGCCACCATCTCCGGTAGTTCGACCGACCACGTGGTGGCGTTCTTCGCGTGCGCGTTGAGCGGCATCGCGTTTGTGCCACTGTCGTGGCGGCTCACCCCGAGGGAGCTCACGGCGGCGCTGACACGCACGGAACCCGCGCTCGTACTGGTGGACGACGAGCACGGAGCCCTCGCGTGGGAGGCCTTGAGAGCGATGGACCCGGAGCCCCCGGTCGCGAACCTCGGCACCACGGGAGTCGAGGCTGCGGCGCCTCATGCCCGCAGCGTGAAGCCGGCTCGCCCCGTCCGTGATGACGACCCCCTGCTGGTGATCTTTACCTCAGGATCCGAGGCGGAGCCCAAGGGTGTGGTGCTCACGCACGCGAACTGCTTCTGGAACAATCTCGCGTTGGCGCACTCGTTACCAGTACAGCCAGACGACGTGGTGCTCGTGGTGCTGCCTCAGTTCCACGTGGCGGCCTGGAACGTGCAGCCGCTGCTCGCGTGGTGGGTGGGCGCCAAGGTGGTGCTCGAGCGCTCCTTCCAACCTTCGCGCGTCCTGCAGTTGATCGAGGAGCGTCGCGTCACCTGCATGATGGGCGTGCCCACCCAGTACCGAATGCTCGAAGCCGACCGGGACTGGGAATCGGCTGATCTTTCGAGCCTGCGTACGGCCCTGATCGGCGGCGCCACGGCCTCGGAGGCGCTCCACAAGGCCTGGCGGGATCGGGGTGTTCCCCTCACTCAGGGCTACGGGCTCACCGAGGCTGCGCCAAACGTTCTTTATCTCCCGGCGGACGAGGTCGCGGACCACCACGGCGCCGTCGGCCGGCCCTACCCGTATGTGGAGGTCTGCATCGCGGACCCGGAGACCGGATTGCCGCTCGAGGGCGAGGCGTCCGGGGAGCTCTGGGTGAGCGGACCCAGCGTCTTCGCGGGCTATCTGAGCGACCCCGAGGCGACACAGCGCGCCCTGAACGGGCAGTGGCTGAGGACGGGGGACCTAGTTCATCGCGACCAGGATGGCTTGTTCAGCATCGTGGATCGACTGAAAGACATCTACATCTCCGGTGGCGAGAACGTGGCCCCGGCGGAGGTGGAATTCGCGTTGGCTCTGCACCCGCTGGTCGCGCAGGTCGCCGTGGTGGGCGTGCCTGATTCCGTGTGGGGGGAGCGGGGGGTGGCGTTCGTTGTCGCCACGCGGGGCGCCGCGGTCTCCGAGGACGAGATCCTCGCGCACGCGCGTCGCAATCTGGCGGGCTTCAAGGTTCCCGTCCGCGTCGTATTCGTGTCGCGGTTACCCCATTCGGCTACGGACAAGGTCGTGAAGGCCAGACTGCGTGACCGGGCGATCACGCTGATGGAGGAGGCACATCATGACTGAGTTGCATGAGGCCGAAGAGGTGTCGTCCACGGCCGGCCGGCCCCTCACCAGGCGGGGCGAACAGACGCGCGCCAAGCTCTTGGAGGCGGCCGAGCATGTGGTCGCGGACATCGGCTATCACGAGGCGTCGATCGTGAAGATCACCGAACGTGCGGGCGTGGGGATGGGCACGTTCTACCTCTACTTCGACTCCAAGCAGACGGTGTTCGAGGCACTCGTGGTGGACCTCAACCGGCGGGTGAGGCATTCCATGGCCGCCGCGATGGAGGGGACGGGCTCGCGGGTCGAGGCGGAACGTGCCGGCTTCTCCGGGTTCTTTCGCTTCACGGCCCAGCACCCCGCCCTGTACCGCGTGGTGCGCGAGGCGGAATTCGTCTCCCCTCAGATGCTGCGGCTGCACTACACGCGCATCGTCGAGGGGTACATCGCGGGGCTCGAGGCGGCACAGGGCGTGGGCGAGATTGACCCCGGACTCGATCCGGAGGTGACCGCTTGGGCGCTCATGGGCATCGGCGAGCTCATCGGAATGCGCTACCTGCTGTGGGAAAGAGACTCTGACGGTCGGCCGCCTGTGGACCTCGATCCGGACGTCTTTGAGGCGATGATGCGATTCATTCAAAACGCCCTGACGCCCCCGCGTCGGGCGGAAAGCGAGGAGTCATGACGGACAGCATGAAGGGCAAGCGCGCGCTCGTCACCGGCGGTGCCAGCGGCATCGGCAGGGCGTGCGCCGACGCCTTCGCGACGCGCGGAGCCTACGTGACGATCGCCGATATCAACGCCGACGCAGCCGACGAGGCGGCGGCCGCCGTCGGGGGAGAGGCGTGGCATGTGGACCTATCGGACACACACTCCCTCGACGACCTGACGCTTGACGTGGACGTCCTCGTCAACAACGCGGGTTTGCAGCATGTCAGCCCCCTCGAGGAGTTTGACCCCGACAAGTTCCGGCTGCTCCACAGCATCATGCTGGTGGCGCCCTACCTGCTGATTCGCGCGGCGCTGCCGGCCATGTATGAGCGGGGCTGGGGGCGGGTCATCAACATTTCCAGCGTCCACGGCCTGCGGGCGAGCGCGTTCAAGTCCGCCTATGTTTCGGCCAAGCACGGGCTCGAAGGCTTGTCCAAGGTGACTGCTCTTGAGGGCGGTCCGCATGGTGTCACGAGCAACTGCATCAATCCTTCCTACGTCCGTACCCCGTTGGTCGAGAAGCAAATAGCGGACCAGGCGCGGGTGCACGACATACCGGAGGACGACGTGGTCTCGACGATCATGCTCGGGGAGACCGTCATCAAGAGGCTCGTTGAACCGCACGAGGTCGCCTCACTCGCGCTCTGGCTGGCGTCGGAGGACGCGGGCATGGTGACCGGGTCCTCGTACACGATTGACGGAGGGTGGACGGCGAAATGAGCAGTCACGACTACCGCACGGTGGACGTCCCCGTCGAGGGTGGCGCCCTGCGCGTGGGCGTCTGGGAGCCGATCGGCGAACACACCGCTGACGTGCTGATGATCCACGGAGTCACGTCCTCCCACCTGGCTTTCCCGTTCGTGGCCCGCCACCTTCCCGGCGTGCGGGTGATCGCCCCGGACCTTCGCGGACGCGGCCGCAGTTCCGAAGTCGAGGGGCCTGCCGGGATGGATGCGCACGCCCGCGATATGGGTGCGGTGCTCGATCACTTCGCGATCGATCGCCTGGTGGTCGTCGGCCACTCCATGGGTGGCTTCGTGGCCGTCGTGACCGCTCATCACCATTCCGATCGGGTGACCAAACTGGTGCTCATCGACGGCGGCATCCCGTTCGATGTTCCCGCTCAGATCCCACCTGACGACTTGGTGGCGGCGCTCTTGGGACCCACCGCAGAGCGCCTGTCGATGCGGTTCGCGGACGAGGACGCCTATCTCGCCTTGTGGCGAGAGCACCCCGCATTCGTCGCCGACTGGACCGATGAGCTCGAGGACTACGTCCGATATGACCTGGTGCCGGACGGCGACCAGCTACGCCCGGCTACGCGATACGACGTCGTCGTCCACGACACTGCCGACCTCGCGACCGGCTCTGCAATTCGCGACGCCCTCGCGGCACTGCACCACCCCACCCGGCTGGTGACGGTGTGGAAGGGGCTGGTCAATGAGAGGCCCGGGCTGTACGCACCCGAATACCTTGAGCGGGCCCTCCCGCTGCTGCCGACGGTCACTCACGAACGGATCGATCGCTTCAACCACTACACGATCGTGCTGTCGCCCGCAGGCGGCGCCCTCATGGCCCAGGTGATCGGCACCGAGATCGATGCAGCCGCACAGGAAGGAACCCAGAAATGATGGACAAGACCTATGAATCNNATTCGCAAGATGACGTCGTCCTACGTGGGCGAGAACAAGGACTTCGAGCGCCAGTTCCTTGGCGGAGACCTCGAGGTGGAACTCACCCCACAGGGCACCTTGGCGGAGAAGCTGCGCGCGGGCGGATCGGGAGTCGCCGCGTTCTTCACACCCACCGGAGTCGGCACGCAGATGGCCGACGGCGGCCTCCCGTTGCGTTATGACGGCGCCGGTGGGATTGCCGAAGCGTCGGAGGCGAAGGAAGTGCGTCCCTTCACGATTCGGGGCCGCACGCGTGACTACGTCCTCGAGGAAAGCATCGTCACGGACTTTGCGTTGGTACACGCGGCTCTCGGTGACCGCCACGGCAACCTCGTCTTCAATAAGTCGGCGCGCAA
>DGBM01000317.1 GCA_002384765.1 Demequinaceae bacterium UBA4004 | reverse complement strand
GCTCCGGGGCACCACGGCATGGTCCGCTCGATGGGCCGCGTCGGCGCAGCCGGGGACAACGCCGCCATGGAATCCTTCTTTTCGCTACTCCAAAAGAACGTCTTGGACCGCCGTACCTGGGCCACCAAAAACGACCTGCGGATCGCCATCGTCACCTGGATCGAGCGGACCTACCACCGACGCCGCAGACAAGACGCTCTCGGACGATTGACCCCCATCGAGTACGAGACCATCATGACCACACCAGCCACTCAGCTGCCTGACCCAACCTGTCATCCGGTCGTGCAGCAGTCCCGAGCGGCCACCCATACCTTCTAGGTCAGTTCCGCCTGGCCGGTGCGGACAGAGCCCCGCCGGGTGGTGGGGTTTGAGGTGATCTTCGGTGCCTACTCGCCGCTGTCGATGGCGGCGATGTCACCAGTATCGCTGTCGGGGTACAGGCAGAGCAGCGCCATCGATCCTTGGAACAGGTAGCGGCGGTCGTCGGCTTGCCATTCGTCGTGCATGTCGGCCAGGACCGCTCCGACCATCCTGATCACCGATGCGGAGTGGGGGAAGATCTCGACCACACGGGCGCGGCGCTTGATCTCCTTGTTGACCCGTTGGATGAGGTTGATGAGAACTTGGCCGCTGGCGGCCACGAGAACTGACTGGTAGTGCAGCGCGACACTGCGAACACCGTCTGGTTGACGTCCTCACACCGGCGCGGCGAGCAACTCCGCGAGGTTCCGATCGACCTCCTCGACGTACGTCGACTCGAAGCCGAACAGCCCGAGGTGGCCGGCGATCGAGGGCAGCACACGCAGCTCGCTCCCCGGCGTGAGCGCCTGCTCCGCAGCGCAGTCGGCGACGGGGAAGAACATGTCGTGGTCGATGGGCATCACGAATGTCTTCGCGGTGACCCTCCCCAGGGCCGCGGCGAGGTCGCCGTCAGTGTGGCGTGCGACGTCGCCGCGCTGCCACTTCCAGCCCATGGCGAGCAGAGCGTTCGGGTCCATGAGCTGGAACAGCGCGCGGATGAATCCCGCCTGGAAGACCAGGAAGTCGTCGGTGGTCTCGCCGCTCAGCATCGGGATGTCCTTCCAGAACCCGGACTTCCAGAAGTCGGTCGAGAGCCCCATGACCGCCCAGATGTCCGCATGCCGACCCAGCCCCGCCTGGACGTCGAGGTGGCTGGTGTAGCCACCACCGGCGAAGCCGGGGTCGCTGGAGATCGCCTCGAGCAGGGTCTGGGTGAACAGGAAGTCGTGCGGGGTGTTCTGGGCCGTGCCGGCGATGACGGCGGCCCGGAGCACCTTGTCCGGGAACCGAACGGCCCATTCCCAGGTCTGCTGTGCGCCCATCGAGCCGCCGACGACCAGCGCCAGCCGCTCGATGCCGAACACCTCCCGCAACAGCTGCTCCTGGGCCCGCACGTCGTCCCCGATCCGCACCTTCGGGAACTTCGCCATCGCGATCGTCGGATCGTCGGTGTTGTGCGGCGAGGTCGACAGGCCGTTGCCGATCTGGTTGATCACCACGATGAAGTACTTCTCTGGATCGAGCGCGCGACCGGACCCGAGGTAGACCTGGTCCCAGGTCTGGTGGGTGCCCGAGAACCACGTCGGGATCAGGATCGCGTTGCTTCGCGCGTCGTTCAGCGTGCCCCGAGTGGCAACGGCGAGCCGCAGGTCGGGGATCACCCCGCCCTCCTCGAGCTCGAAGCGCCCCAGCGAGTGCAACTCGTAGGGCCCCTGCACGTCCGGCGAGTAGAACGGATTCTCGATCGGCATTGTTGACCTCCGTTGGTGACCGGTGATGTCGTCCCTGCAGTCTGCGGTCACCCACCTCACAGAACATGTCTCGCACTGAGACACAACGCCAACCCGGCCGGTAGACCGGGCCTGCTCGGTGATCTGCGAGCGAGAAGTCCGTGACCGGCGCGAACACCCCTACTTCGACCCCCGCGACTGCGCCGCCCGCGACGGTGTCTCGCATTGACACACTCCGCGAAACACCTGGGCAGCGACGATCCTCTCCACCGCCGATCCCGGCCACGAGAGGAAGCAGAGCACACATGAGCATCGAAGAACGCGACGTCCTGATCGTCGGCACCGGATTTGCCGGCCTCTACCAGCTCAACGAACTGCGCAAGCGCGGCTACGACGTGCACGCCGTCGAGGCCGCCGGCGGCCTCGGCGGGGTCTGGTACTGGAACTGCTACCCCGGTGCCCGCGTCGACACCTGGGGCCCCATGTACCAGTTCTCCAACGAGGAGCTGTGGCGCGACTGGAACTTCTCCGAGCTCTACCCGGACTGGTCTGAGGTGCGGGCCTACTTCAACTACGTCGATGAGAAGCTCGACTTGTCAAAGGACATCTCGTACCACACCCGGGTCAGCGCGGCCCGCTTCGACGAAACCGCCAGGCGCTGGCTCGTGACCACCGAGAGCTCGGAGACCGGCGAGAGCCGCGAGATCTCCACCCGCTACCTGCTGCTGTGCACGGGCTTCGGGTCCAAGCCCTACATCCCCGACCTTCCGGGTCTGGAGAGCTTCCAGGGCCTCGCGCACCACACGGCGCGCTGGCCCCAGGAGGGCGTCGACCTGGCCGGCAAGCGCGTCGCCGTGATCGGCACCGGCGCCTCGGGGGTGCAGGTGGCCCAGGAGTCCGCCCCGGTCGCCGCACAGGTCACCGTCTTCCAACGGACCCCGATGATCGCTCTCCCGATGCGGCAGCGCAACCTGTCCCCTGAGGAGAACGCCCAGGAGAAGGCGACCTACGCCGAGCGCATGAAGCTGCGCAACACCACCTTCGCCGGGTTCGACTTCGACTTCCTCGATCGGGCGGTCCCCGACGTGACCCCTGAGGAGCGCGACGCGGAGTTCGAGCGGATGTGGGAGACCGGCGGCTTCGTGCCGTGGCTCGGCAACTTCAACGACATCTTCTTCAACGAAGACAGCAACCGCGCCTTCTACGACTTCTGGCGCGACAAGACCCGCGAGCGGATCGCCAACAAGGAGCTGTGGGAGGACCTGGCTCCGACGGAGCCTCCGCACCCCTTCGGTGTCAAGCGGCCCTCGCTGGAGCAGCGCTACTACGAGATCTACAACCAGGACAACGTCGAGCTGGTTAATCTCCGCAGCAACCCGATCGACCACGTCACCGCCAGGGGCATCGTCACCGCCGACAACGTCGAGCATCAGTTCGACGTCATCGCCATCGCCACCGGGTTCGACGCGGTCACCGGCGGAATCACGGCCATTGACATCCGCAACGCCCAAGGCGTGTCGTTCGCCGACTCGTTCGCCGACGGCGCTCACACCGCGCTCGGGGCCGCCACCACGGGCTTCCCGAACCTGCTGTTCGTCTACGGTCCGCAGAGCCCGTCCGGCTTCTGCAACGGCCCGACCGCGGCCGAGGCACAGGGCGAGTGGGTCGTCGGATTCATCGACCATCTTCTGAAGAACGACGTGGGACGCATCGAGCCGACCCGCGAGGCCGAGCAGACCTGGCAGCAGAAGATCGACACCGTCTGCGAGATGGCCCTCTTCGATCGGGCAGCGTCGTGGTACATGGCCGCGAACATCCCCGGCAAGAAGGTCCAGATGCTGATGTGGCCAGCCGGCCTCCCGGCGTACCTGGAGGAGGTCAACACCTCCGCGGCCAACGGCTACCCGGAGTTCGTGAAGTCCTGACCGACCACGGGGGTGGTGCCGGCGGTGCACGCGTCGCCGGCACACCGGTCCCAGGCGCGACCGCGAAAACCCCGCTCGACAACTCGCGCAAGGAGCACACCGTGCAGAGCCTGATGATGGATGCGCCGCTTCAGATCAAGACACTGCTGTGGCGCGCCGAGCGCCTCTACGGGCACAAGGAGGTGGTCGCCCGCACCGAAGACGGCTTCGAGACCTTCACGCTCGCCGAGCTCGGCCGGCGGGCACGGCGCCTGTCGAACGTGCTGACCGACCTCGGGGTCCGGTCCGGCGACCGCGTCGGCACGCTGGCCTGGAACACCGCGCCCCACCTGGTCTCCTACTATGCCGTGCCCTGCATGGGCGCCGTGCTCCACACCATCAACACCCGGCTCTCGGACGAACAGATCGCCTACATCATCAGACACGCCGACGACACCGTGCTGCTCGTGAGCGGCGACCAGCTGCCCCTCCTCGAGCGGCTCCGGAGCCGGCTCGCCAACGTCCGCGCCGTCGTCGTGCTCAACGGAGCGGTCCCGGACGAGAGCGTGCTCCCGGTCCCGGTCCACTCCTACGAGGCCCTGATGGCGGGCGCCTCGGACGTGTACGACTACCCAGACCTGGCGGAGAGCACGGCGGCGGCGATGTGCTACACGTCCGGCACCACGGGCGATCCCAAAGGCGTGGTCTACAGCCATCGCAGCACCGTGCTCCACGCACTCGGACTGTGCACCACCGGCACGATCGCCGTGAGCGAAGCCGAGCGCTACGCGCTGGTGACGCCGCTCTCCCACGTCAACTCGTGGGGGATGCCGTTCGCCTGCGTCCTGCAGGGCGCCACCATCGTGCTGCCCGGGAACCACCCGGTGGACACCGACTACCTCGAGCTCATCGACCACGCGAAACCGACCGTCCTCGTCGGCGCGGTCACCGTCGGCATGCTGATCCGCCGCGCGCTCGAGAAAAACCCCGACACGTACGACATCTCCTCCCTGCACACGCTGTGGCTCGGTGGCCAGGCGCCACCGATCGATGAGATGAAGTGGTGGCACG
>DGBM01000057.1:645-16504 GCA_002384765.1 Demequinaceae bacterium UBA4004 | reverse complement strand
GCCGCCGTACTTGATGACGACGATGGCGCCCTTGAACTGCTCAATCCAGGGCATCGCGTCGATGAGGACGCTGACCTTCTGCTGAGGGTTGAGGTCGGGTGTATCGATGAGATCGCTCATGAGCTGTACGCACTGTTCTCGTGGACGTAGTCGTGGGTGAGGTCGTTCGTCCAGACGGTGGCAGTCGCGTCTCCGGCGTGGAGGTCGATGACCACGTCCACCGCCCGCGGGGCCAGGTCGACGAGATCGCGTGATTCGCCCACTCCCGCCGCCTTGCACACCTGCACGCCGTTGAAGTAGACATCCAGCAGGTTCGCATCGAACGGCGCGACGGCTTCCGGCACCGTGCCCGCGGCCGAGATAATGCGGCCCCAGTTGGGGTCACGGCCGAAGACCGCGGCCTTGAAAAGGTTGGACCGGGCCACAGCACGGGCGACGGCCTCGGCCGCGTCCTCCGTGGTGGCGTTGATGACCTTGATCGCGACGTCGTGCTCCGCGCCCTCTGCGTCCGTCAGCAACTGCTGGGCGAGATCATGACACACAGCGGTGAGCGCCTCCTGGAATGCGGCCGGTTCCGGGCTCACGCCCGACGCGCCGGAGGCCATCAGCACCACGGTGTCGTTGGTAGACATGCACCCGTCGGCGTCGAGGCGATTCAGGGTGGTCCGCACCGCTTCCTTGAGGGCGGCGTCGGCAAGCGCCGGGTCGATGTCGGCGTCGGTGGTGATGACGCACAGCATCGTGGCCATTCCGGGCGCGAGCATGCCCGCGCCCTTCGCCATCGAGCCGATCGACCAGCCATCGCGTTCCGCGACCGCGGTCTTGCGCACCGAGTCGGTGGTCATGATGGCGTGCGCGGCCGCGTCGCCGCCGTCGGCTGCCAGCTCTCCGACGGCCGCATCGACGCCGCCGAGCAACTTGTCCATCGGCAACCGCACGCCGATGAGTCCGGTCGAGCAGACGGCCACATCCCCCGCAGAGATGTCCCTACCGGTGGCCTGCAGCGCCGACGCCACACGCTCGGCGGTGGTGTGAGTGTCCGCGAAGCCCTCGGGGCCGGTGGCGGCGTTTGCCCCGCCGGAGTTGAGGATCACGGCGTCCACCCGACCGTCGGCCACCACCTGGCGGCACCACGCGATGGGCGCCGCGAACACGCGGTTGGAGGTGAAGACGCCCGCGGCGACGAACGACGGACCTTCGTTGACCACGAGCGCGACGTCGCTCTTGCCCGTGGACTTGAGCCCGGCCACTACTCCCGAGGCGAGAAACCCCTGAGGGTGTGTGACGGTCACGGGGCCACCCCAATCTGGTTGAGGCCGGTGGTTTCCGGCAGTCCAAGCGCGATATTCATCGACTGCAGCGCGGCGCCCGCGGTGCCCTTCACGAGATTGTCAATCGCGCACACGGCGACGACCTTGCGGGCCTTCGTGTCGACGGTGACCTGCAGGAGGGCCGTGTTGGCGCCGATCACCCCGGCGGTCGAGGGCCATTGGCCTTCGGGCAGCACGTGCATGAACGGCTCGTCCGCGTAGGCCCCGACCCAGGCGGCGCGCACTGCCTCGGGGCTCACTCCGGAAATAAGAGGTGCGGTGACGGTCGCGAGAATCCCGCGCGACATCGGAACCAACACGGGCGTGAAGCTGATCCGCACGTCGTCCGCGCCCGCGCTCAGGAGGTTTTGAATGATCTCGGGGATGTGACGATGCGTTCCCCCCACGGCGTAGGGAACGGCGGCCCCGAGGCCCTCGGAAGCGAGCAAGTTGGTGGCCAACTTCTTTCCGGCGCCCGAATAGCCCACGGCGAGGGTCGCGACGATGTCGGTGGCGTCGACCACGCCCGCCGCGACGCCCGGCTGCATTGCCAGCGTGACGGCGGTGACGTTGCAGCCGGGAACCGCAACCCTGCGGCTGCCCTTCAGCGTCTCGCGCTGGTGACCGGTCGCGGTGATGAGTTCAGGCATCCCGTAGGGCCACGTGCCGGCGTGTGTGCCCCCGTAGTATTCGGACCACGCCTCGGCCGATGCCAGTCGGTAGTCCGCCCCGCAGTCGAGCACCAAGGTGTCGGCGGGCAATTGGGCGGCGATCTCCCCCGACGCCCCGTGTGGCAGGGCCAACACGACGACGTCATGTCCCGCGAGCGCCTCGATGGTGGTCGGCACGATGACGCGGTCGCCCAGCGGCACGAGGTGTGGGTGGTGGATGCGAAGGGTGTCCCCTGCGGAGGAGTGCGCGGTGAGCGCCCCGAACTCGACATCCGGGTGTCCGCTGAAGACGCGCAACACCTCCCCGCCGACGTATCCGGACGCGCCTGCGACTGCCACAGAGAGAACCATGTGCATAACTATACACTATGGTGCATGGAAATCGGACCCGTTGGGGGCCCGGAGAGTCCCCAACCGTGACGTTGGGGACCCACAAAGGAAACAAGGTCCGGGCACAATGGCACTATGCAGAACCTTCGCATGCGGGTGATGAGGAGCAGTGACATCCCCGCCGTCACTGCGCTCAACAACACCGCCTACCCGGCCGTCACGATGCTCACGGAGGAGCAGATGACGCAACTGTTCGACCTGTGCGACATCCGGCTGGTGGCCACGAACCGGGACCGTGAGGTGACGGCGTTCCTGCTGAGCCTCGGCATGGGCAAGGACTACGACTCCGAGAACTACCGATGGTTCGAGGAGCGCGGCGTGCGTCACCAGTACATCGATCGCGTCGTCGTCGGATCCTCCGCCAAGGGAACCGGAATCGGCCGGGCGCTGTACGAGTCGGTCTTTGAGCAGGCGCGTCAAGTCGGCGCCAACGAGGTCACCGCGGAGATCAACGTCCGCCCGCCCAATCCTGGTTCCATGGCGTTCCATGAGCACCTTGGGTTCCGGCGCCTGGCTGAGCAAGAAACCAAGGGCGGCTCGATCCGCGTGGCGCTGCTGGCACGGTCCGTCTACTAGCGGCTACTCGCCCACCCGTCGATCGCCGTACGATCNNGCGTGTGCCGCGCGCGGCGACGACCTCACCCTCATCACGCGCGGTCGACCGGGGAGCCACCCCGCGCCGGCCGATGCCAAGGCCATCCACGTCGACGCGACCGACGCGGTCGCTCTCCGTTCGGCCGTGCGGGGCCCACGATTGAGGGGCGAACGCTGGGACGCCGTGGTGCAGTTCGTGGCCTTCACCCCCGATCAGGTGCGAGATGACGTCGAGACCTTCGCGCCGCTCGCCGATCGCTACGTGCTGATTGCCACGGCCGCCGCCTACGCGACGTTCGACCACTTCCACCCGCTCACCGAGGACACCCGCCTGAGCAATCGCTTCTGGGACTACGCGCAGCAGAAGATCGCGTGCGAAGAGGCCCTCGTCGCCCTTGCGCCTGCCGCCGGGCTCGACTACACGATCGTGCGGCCCGCCCACACCTACGGAGACTCCAAGATCCCTGCCTACACCGGCAACTCGCGTCACCCGTGGACGGTCGTGGACCGCATGAGGCGCGGCGCGGACATCGTCATCCCTGGGGACGGCACCGCCGTGTGGACACTCACGCACGCATCCGACGTCGCTGCAGGCATCCGGGGACTCCTCGAGTCGCCGCTCGCGGTCGGGCGCGCCGTGCATGTCACCTCGGACGAGGCGCTCACCTGGACGGGCTTGTATGCGACAATCGCCCGAGCGGCGGGCCTGACCGCGGAACAGTTCGCCGCTCAGGCCGTCTACGTCCCGACCGATGCCCTCGTGGCTGCCGCTCCCAGCCAGTTGGGCTCGCTGCGGGGCGACAAGATGCATTGCGCCGTCTTTGACACCTCACTCATCAAGGAACTCGTGCCCGGTTGGCAGGCGACGGTACCTTTTTCGCAAGGCGTGGGCCAGGCGATTGAGGCCTTCGAGAGCAACCCCGCCTGGTGCGCGGTAGACGAGGACGCGAACGCGATGTTCGATCGCCTCGGATCGATCTACCGGGCCGCGCTGCAGGCAGCAGCAGCCGGCTAGCGGCGCGGTTACCGGCCGCACCGTGCGCACGGTCGACATGCGAGCGAACGCGCCGCTGTGCCACGCTAGGTCCATGCGCCGCACCAGCACCGTTGTATTCGCAGTAGCCGCAGCCCTCGCGCTCGGCGCCTGCTCGTCCGGCACCCCCGACCTCACGGCGACGACTCACAGCCCCTCGCCCACTCCCACCGCGACCGCTTCGCCGACTCCGAGCCCTTCGCCGTCGCCGAGCCCCTCTCCCGCAGACGCCACGCCTTCCGCGTCGGAACCCGCCGCCGGCAACCCCTGCAACACGCCCGGCGTCACCGCGCAGGGACTTCCCGCGATTGACTTCAACCGGTACGCCAACATCTGCCTGGGAATGTCGTTCGCGCAGGCCTCCAACGCGATGCCGGGCCCGACCGTCGCGGGGCAGCCCGAGTGCCCGTGGTACGCGGAGGTGTTGTCCGTCGACGATCCGGGCCTCTACGTTGCCGCGGTGACGTACCCCGACAACCCCGGCGGCGAGATCTTCCTGTTCCGGATGATCTGGATGGGCGACCCGGCGGCCGCGGCCGCCTTCGACGCCCCCGCCACCCAAGAGGGAATCTCGGTCGGCTCCACGAGGGCGGCGGTCACGGCCGCATACCCCTCGGCCACCGCGGTCACAGTCGACGACCCCTCGCGCGGGCCCCGTGACCAGCTCGTCGCCGCCGGCCCCGCCGGAAACTCCCTCGTCTTCGACGTCACGAGCGGACGCGTCGACACCGTGTACTGGGGCAAGCGGATCGCCACCGGCGCCGCCGGTGAACTGTGCGCGCTGTGACCCACCCACCACGGGCCGCGATGGGCGTCGTCGCGATCGGCGGAACCGGGCTGGTCCCCTAACGAGCGGACATCGCCCTGCTCACGTGGTCCAGCAGCTCGTTCCACGACGCGACAAACTTGTCGACGCCTTCGTCCTCGAGCTCGGCCGTCACCTCGGCCATCGAGACACCTGCCCCCTCGATCGCCGCCAGCGCCGAGCGCGCCGTGTCGTACGTGCCACGCACAGCGTCCCAACTCGTGGGATCCGAGGGCGTCTGGCCGTGATCGTTCACCGCCTCCAGCGTCGACATCGGCATGGTGTTGACCACGCCCTGCGTCACCAATTCGTCGACGTACATCGTGTCCGGAAAGGCGTCGTCCTTGACGGACGTCGACGCCCACAGCGGCCGCTGAGGGTGGGCGCCCTTGGCCGCGAGCACCTTGAATCGATCGGAAGCGAGAGTCTGCTCGTGAAACTCCATCGCCAATCGGGCGTTCGCGATCGCCGCCGTCCCGCGCGCGGGGTGGCCCGGCCCCATCGCGTCGAGCAGACCATCAACCTTCGAATCCACGCGACTGACAAAGAACGACGCAACCGACATGATCTTCGAGACATCGTGACCGGCAGCATCGGCCTGCTCCAGGCCCGACAGGAAGGCGTCGACAACCTCGCGGTACCTCTCGAGGGAGAAGATCAGGGTCACGTTGACGCTGATGCCCTCCGACAACGCGGTCGTAATGGCGGGCAGACCCTCGCGCGTCGCCGGAATCTTGATCATGACGTTGGGGCGATCGACGAGCCACCACAGGTAGCGGGCCTCAGCAATCGTGGCCCGCGTGTCGCGCGCAAGACGCGGGTCCACCTCGATCGACACCCGGCCGTCGATGCCGTCGGTGGCGTCGTACACGGGTCGCATGACGTCGCAGGCCTCGCGCACGTCCGTGGCCGTGATGGTGCGCACCGCCTCACCCACGTCGACGCCACGCGACGCGAGGTCCGCGATGTGCGGGTCGTACAGGCTTGATCCCGACACTGCAGACGCAAAGATGGACGGGTTGGTGGTCACTCCGACGACGGAGCTCTCGCGGATGTCTCGGGCAAGCTGCCCGTCCCTGATCCGGTCGCGGCTCAATTCATCGAGCCACACTGAGACGCCAGCGGCGCTGAGCGCGGCAAGCGCGGGGGAAGTGGGTCCTTCGGTGGCCATGTGGAGCTCCTTCGAAATCGCGGGGCCCTCGCCATGATCGGCGGAGGCCGACATCGGGTGAACGCCTCGCCGAGTCCCCTTGCTTCCCCGACCGGCAATGCGGGTCGCACGGCCCCCCGGTTCTCGCCACCAGCGAAAGTGTGGGGACCGGCCGGGCAGTCGACATAGAGTCGAAGGAAAGGCGGTCGTTCACTGAGACCACCCTATCCCCGCGCTCACGACCGCAAGGAGCACCATGGATGCCGCACCCACATCCGAAGTTCTCGCACCCACGTGTCGCGAGGCGGCGTGATGACCGCCGGCGCGTCGAACGCGTTTGTCTTCTTTGGCGCGACCGGCGATCTCGCGCGCAAGCAGATCTTCCCGGCACTGCATGCGATGGTGGCGGCGGGAGAGTTGGATGTCCCGGTGGTGGGCGTCGCGCACTCGGGGTGGAGCGTTGACGACCTCCGCAGCCGGGCGAGGGAATCGGTGCTCGAGAACGGGGGCGAAGACGACCAACACCTGGAGTCGCTGCTGGGCCTGCTGAGGTATGTCGACGGAGACTACCGAGACGCCACGACGTTCGATGCCCTGAAGGAGGCGTTGGATGGAGCGACGCGCCCCGCTCACTACCTCGCGATCCCGCCCTCGCTGTTCGGCACCGTCGTGGATGGCCTGCGGAGCGCCAATCTTCACGACGACGCCAGGGTCATCGTCGAGAAGCCGTTTGGACGCGACCTCGCCTCCGCCATCGAGCTTGACGCCGTCGTCGCGCGCGCCTTCACCGAAGATGAGATTTTCCGCATCGACCACTACCTGGGCAAAGACGAAATCATGAACCTGCTGTACTTCAGGTTCGCCAACTCGTTCCTGGAGCCGGTGTGGAACCGACACCACGTCGACCACGTGGAAATCACGTTGGCGGAGGACTTTGGCATCGAGGGCCGCGGCGCCTTCTACGAGTCCGCCGGTGCGCTGCGCGACGTGATCGAGAATCACGTCTTCCAGATCGTCGCGCTGCTCGCCATGGACCCCCCGGCGTATCAGGGTTACGACGCGGTGCAGCGCGCCAAGGAGTCGGTGTTCCGATCCATGCGTCCGCTGACCCGGGATGATCTTGTGCGTGGCCAGTTTGTGGGCTACCGAGACGAGCCCGGCGTCGCGTCGGATTCGGACGTGGAGACCTTCGCGGCCGTGCGACTGTTTATCGACTCGTGGCGGTGGTCTGGAGTGCCGTGGCTACTGCGCACGGGAAAGAATCTCGCGGCCAAGGCCGGCGAGGTGCGCGTGTACTTCAAGCGTCCGCCGCAAGTGCTCTTTGACGATGCCGAAGAGGACAGCGAGTCCAACTACTTTCGCTTTCGCCTGTCTCCCGTGTCGGAGATTGCGCTCGCGGCGCGCGTCAAGACGCCGGGCGAGGAGTTCCAGGGCACCCAGCGCGAACTGCTCATCCACACGGAAAGCACTCACGAGCGGGCCCCGTACGAACGCCTCCTCGCCGGCGCCATGGCGGGCGACCGGGCGCTGTTCACCGCGGGTGGCTCTGTCGAGGCCGCGTGGCGTGTCGTCGACGACGTCCTGACGGACCACGAGCCGGCCATCCCTTACGAGATCGGAACGTGGGGCCCGCCGGAGGCCGACCGTCTCGCCGCCGATTTCGGCGGCTGGCACCCTCTCGACCCCGACGCGAAGTCGTCCCCTACCGCGAGCCCCAAGGAGAACTGACCATGACCACAGAAAACCCGATGCGGATCGGCATGGTCGGACTGGGGCGGATGGGAGCCGGATTGAGCCGTCGGCTGATGGCGGACGGCCACGAGGTCGCCGTCAACGACGTCAACGCCGACGCGGTGAACGGCCTGGCGAGTGAAGGCGCCATCCCGGTGCACCAGGTCGCCGACTTTTTCACGGCGTTGGAGAGCCCCCGCACGGTCTGGGTGATGGTGCCGGCCGGCGAAGTGACCGACACGGTGATCTCCGACCTCGCGGACGTGCTGGAACCAGGTGACACGATCATCGACGGCGGGAACACGTACTACCGCGACGACGTGCGCCACGCGAAGGACCTGGCGGAACGCGACCTCACCCTCATCGATGTCGGCACGTCGGGCGGCGTGTGGGGTGTCGAACGCGGATTCAGCCTCATGGTCGGCGGCGACGCCGATGCCGTGAAACGGCTCACGCCGATCTTCCGCACGATTGCTCCCGGCATCGGGGCCGTGGAACGCACCCACGGCAAGACGGGGGCCGCCCTGCCCGGAGAGGAGGGATGGCTGCACTGCGGGCCCGTGGGCGCGGGCCACTTTGTGAAGATGGTCCACAATGGCATCGAATACGGCCTCATGGCCGCATACGCGGAGGGCTTCAACGTCCTCAAGGCGGCCAACGCCGGAACCCCCGGCACGGCCGCGTTCGAGGCTCAAACCGCCCCCATGTCGCACCCCGAGTACTACCAGTACGACTTCAACGTGGACGAGGTGGCCGAGGTGTGGCGCCGCGGCTCCGTCATCGGCTCCTGGCTGCTGGACCTCACGGCCGACGCCCTGCACGCCTCCCCCGACCTCGATCAGTTCTCGGGCAACGTCGCGGATTCCGGTGAGGGCCGTTGGACGTCCATCGCGGCGATCGACGAGGGAGTCCCCACCCCGGTACTCACGACCGCGCTGTACTCCCGCTTCTCCTCACGCGATCTGGACGCATACTCCGAGAAGGTTCTGAGCGCGATGCGCAAGGGATTCGGCGGTCACGCGGAGTCCAAGCCGACGGGCGAGTAGCCGCTCCCAGTTCCCTTCGGTTCTCCTCGGCCACGCCGATGCGCGCTCCTGACGAGACCAACGTCCCCCCTCATCCCCCTCACTGAACGGCAAACTTCAGGTAAAGAAAGGGTGCGATCTGCCCGTCGTGCTCGTGTCCCGAGGGAGTTTCTGTGCACACCCGAACCGAGCACGCCATTCCATCGACGGTCGACCTGGCGCCCGCATTGCGCACCGCCCTCGAGGCGAGCCCGCGCGTCGTCGTTCCTGCCACGCGTGCCGAGCTCTACGCACTGGCCCTGGGGCCCGAAGGCGACCCGGTGTTCTCCGTCGACTACGAGGCACTCGGCGAGACCGTGACGGAGGCGACCGTCACACGGTGCCGCAACGGCATCGCGGTGAACTACCCCGACGACTACATGCGCAGGCGCGACCCCCAGTGCATGCACATCGCCGACGACCGCCCCACGGACAAGACCCGCTACGCCGACGCCTTTGGCGAAAGCTTCAACCGGGTCAAGCAGGAGACACTCGACTGGCTGGGAACGCAGGAACTGGTGGCGGTGCCATTCAAGGCGGGCGCACTCAGTTTCGGCTCGCCGTCCCTCGCCGTCATGCCCCTCAACGCTGCGTTCTTCGCGCTCACGCTCATGGACCTGCAGGGGTGGACGACTTTCGACCAGATCGGCCCCTACACGCCGCGCTCGATCCTCTATGTCGCGCCGCCGTTCCGGCAGACGCATTTTGATGGCAAACAGGTGGTGGTCCACGACCGCAGCGAGACGCTGCACGAGATCTTCGCGTACAACCTGTACCCGGGCCCGAGCGCCAAGAAGGGCGTGTTCTCCGTGCTGCTCGATGTGGGCGAACAGGAGGGATGGATCACGGCCCACGCCTCGTCGGTTCGCGTGACGACGCCGTACGACAACGAGACCATCATCATGCACGAGGGAGCCTCCGGCGGAGGCAAGTCCGAGATGTGCCAGGACCTGCGCCGCCAAGACGACGGCCGCATCCTGTTGGGCACCGACGTCGTGAACGGCGAGCCGTACTACATCACCCTCAGCGAGTCTTGTGAACTCGACCCCGTCACCGACGACATGACGCTGTGTCACCCGTCCGTGCAAACAGGGGACGGTCGCATGGTGGTCGCCGACGCGGAGGACGGCTGGTTTGTGCGCGTCGACAACCTCAGGCAGTACGGCGAAGACCTCTACCTGGAGCGTGCGGTCATCCACCCTCAGGAGCCGCTCGTCTTCTTCAACATCGACGGAACTCCCGACGCGACGGCGCTGCCGTGGGAACACACGCTCGACTCGACCGGCGCGCCGTGCCCCAACCCGCGCATCGTGATCCCCAGGTCGAACATCCACCGCATCGTCAACGAGCCCGAGGCCGTCGACGTTCGCACCTTCGGCGTGCGCATGCCGCCATGTACCAGGGAACATCCAACCTACGGCATCATGGGCATGACGCACTTTGTGCCGCCCTCGATCGCGTGGCTGTGGCGCCTGATCGCCCCGCGCGGGGACAAGAACCCGTCGATCGGGGAGGCCGCCGACGCGGTCGATACCTTCGAGCACGGCGGCATGGTGGCGGAGGGCGTCGGGTCCTATTGGCCGTTCTCCACGGGGACCAAGGTGGCTACGGCGAACCTGTTGCTCAAGCAGCTGCTGGAGTTCAACCATACCCGCTACGTGCTCACACCCAACCAGCACATCGGCGCCTACGACGTGGGCTTCTCGGCCGAGTGGCTGACCCGCGAATGGCTCGCGCGTAAGGGCGCGGGTCGCATGCGAGCGACCCAACTCGAACCTGCGCGTTGCCCCCTGTTCGGCTACGCGCCCAAGGAGATCACCCTCGACGGCCAGCCCGTGCGGCGCACGCTGCTGCGCCCGGAGACGCAGTCCGGGGTGGGGATCGAGGCGTACGACAAGGGCTGCGCCATCCTCACGGGCTTCTTCAAGGCGGAGCTCCGCCAGTTCCTCACAGAGGACCTAGACCCGTTGGGCCGCCGGATCATTGAGGTGTGCATGGAGGACGGCACGATCGAGGACTACGAGGCGCTCACGCCGATGTACCTCTAACTGGCGGCCGTCAAGCCCCCTGCGGGGCTCTGGTGCACCGCCACACGCGGTCACGCCACCGTGCGCGGCTCTCACGCACCCGCGGGCCGTGCCGTGATGATGCCTGCGAAGGGCCCCGCGAAGGCATCGGGCTCGCCGTCGCCTGACACCCACAGGCGGGAGATCTGGCCGTCAAGGTACAACGCATCCTGACAACCGAGTTCGTCCCGGAAGAGGGTGGCGAAGTCGTGAAAGTTGGTGAGCGTCCACGACAACGCCAGGTACACGGTACGACCGTCGGGGCTGACGCCCACGCCGGAGCGGTAGGCCAGGTTGGTGGAATTCTCGCGGAACTCCGGGTGCACCTGTCCGTCGAGCACGAGGGCGGGGCCCGACTGGGTAGCGAATCGCACCCCGTCGGCGCCGTAGTCGGCAGAATCCACGACCGCCGCGGTGCCGTCGTCCAGAATCTCAAACACCCCGTTGGGTTTGAGGTGGAAGTTTCCGCCGCCGTCGGCAAGGTTCAGGTCGCGCAGGGTCGCCCCATCGCGGACCAGCAATCCCCCGGGTGCGAACTGCGGCGTGAAGATTCCCGCGTTGGTGGCGACCTTGATGCTGGGGTCCGCGTCAAGAACATCGGCGAGCATCTGTCCGTCGGCTTGGGGGTTCCAGTCGACGCGCACGTCCCACTGGTCGAGCGGCAAGGTCACCACCTTGTAGCGGTTGCCGGCATGTTCGACGACGCGCACGTCGACCGGCACCGTCACACCGGCGGCCGGGGAGCCCTCGGCGGCCGATGCCGTCGGCGCGGTCGCTGGTGAGGCCGTCACGGTCACGATCGCGGATCCGGGGCTGGGGGCGGGGGCTGGACCAGTGCAGCCGACAACCGCGGCTCCCGCCGCTACTGCGATGAGCGCAGACCGGGCGATCAGTCCCCTGCCTCTGCCTCGGCCCACTGTGGCGATCTCGCGCATCCGGCAAGCGTAATGCGGCGCAGCCCACGTCCCGCGCGCCTAGAATCACGCCATGGCCGTGTCGGAACTGTCCACGTCGACCCAGGACTACGTCAAGTGCGTCTGGACCCTCCAGGAGTGGTCCGGGGGGGCCGTGTCCGTCACCGCGTTGGCCGAGCGCCTCGGGGTGCGCACCTCCACCGCATCGGACGGCGTCAAGAAGCTCGCCGAACAGGGGCTCGTGGCGCACGAAACCTACGGCGGCATCACCCTCACCGACGAGGGCACCGCTCACGCGCTGGCGATGGTGCGCCGACACCGGCTGCTCGAGTCGTACCTGGTGCAAGAGCTGGGCTACTCCTGGGATGAGGTGCACGACGAGGCGGAGATCCTCGAGCACGCGGTCTCCGATCGACTCATGGCCGCGATTGACGCCCGGCTCGGTCACCCGACCCGCGATCCTCACGGCGATCCGATTCCGTCTTCGGACGGTTCCGCCCACCTTCCCCATGCCGTTCCCCTGTCCCACGCGGAACCCGGCCCTGCGGTCATCGTGCGACTGTCCGATTCCGACCCGGAACGGCTGAGGCGATTCGCGGGCGCCGGTCTCAAGCCGGAAACGAAAGTCCACGTGGGTGACGACGGCACAGTGGAAGTCGCGGACTCCGTGGTGGCGCTCGACCCCGACGACTCCGCGTCGATCTGGGTGACGGGGTCCCGAGACTGAGCGCTCGTTCCGCTAGCTCCCCATGAACGTGACCACGAGCAGTGCGATGTTGAGCGCCACGATGAGCGCAACCACGAGCCACGACAACGCCTTCAACGACGCCACCATGACGTGTTCGCCCATCACCCGCCGCGAACTCGTGAGCCGCACCAGCGGAATCAGCGCGAAGGGGATTCCGAGGCTCAGCACCACCTGACTCATCACGAGCGCGTACGTGGGGTCGGATCCGACCCCCAACACGATGAGTGCGGGGATCAGGGTGAGGAGCCTGCGCAGGACCAAAGGCACGCGCTTCTTGATGAGCCCTCCCATCACGACGGCGCCCGCATACGCACCCACGGAGGTGGCGGCGAGTCCCGAGGCGAGCAGCCCGATCGCGAAGATCACGCCGATCGCGGGGCCGAGCGCGTTGACGATCGCCTGGTGTGCCCCCGCGATGGTGTCCGTTCCGCCCACGCCCCGCAACGACGCGGCCGCGAGCAGCAGCATCGCAATGTTGACGGAGCCCGCGATCACAAGTGACCACAGGACGTCCACCTTGGTCGCCTTCAGCAATCGAGGCAGTCGCGCGTTGTGCTCGTCCACCTCGCCCGACGTGGCGTGCGCGAGCGCCGAGGGCTTGAGGCTGCCTTCGGGCCGTGTTCCCTCGGGGCCGAAGTGCGGCAGGTGCCGGTCGCGCGACAGGGACGAGTGGAGGTAGATGGCGTGCGGCATCACGGTGGCGCCCAGCATCGACGCTGCCAGGACCACGGTTCCGGGGCCGTCGAAACGTGGCAACAGGCCCCCGGCCGCGCCGGCCCAGTCGACGGGACTGACAAAGAGTCCGGCGAGGAATCCCACCGCAATCACGGCCAACATGCCGATGATGACGAACTCGAAGGGCTGTTGACCCCGCCGCGACTGAATCGCGAGCAGCACCATCGACACGGCGCCCGTGATGACGCCTCCCCAGACCAGCGGGAGGTCAAACAGCAGACTCAGGGCGATGGCGCCGCCGACGACCTCGGCCACGTCGGTGGCGGCGGCGACCACCTCGGCCTGCACCCAGTACGACAGTCGCGGCCACTTGCCCAGACGGGCGCCAAGGATCTCCGGAAGCGAACGCCCGGTGACGAGGCCGAGTTTGGCGCTGAGGTACTGGACCAGCACCGCCATCGCGTTCGACGCCACCAGCACCCAGACAAGAAGGTAGCCGTGCTCGGCTCCGGCCGTGAGATTCGCGGCGACGTTACCCGGATCGACATAGGCGATTGACGCGACAAACGCGGGGCCGAGCAGCCTCCAGAGGCCGCGCTCGGGGCGCGCTACGCCCGGCTTTCGCGGCGCGGACACGGCATTGTTCGGCATCCCGAACAATCTAGCATCGCGGGCCCGGAGACAAGAACGCCGCACTCCTCCAGTGACAAGGCACTGGGTGAGCGCGGCGTTCTGGGAATACCGTGTGCTAGCGCGAACGCCTGCGCGACGAGCCGCTGGCGGAGAAGGCCGCGGCGCCGCCGTGGCCGTTGCGCTGTCCGCCCGCGGACCGGCCCTGTGCGGGTCGACCCTGGCCGGAGCGCGTCTCGGCCGGACGGTGCTGACCGTGCTCGCCCTCGGGGCGCGCGCGACCTTCCTGGGCGGGACGACCACTGGACTGGCCCTGGCGGGCACCTGAGCGGGCGCCACCGCGTCGTCCCCTGCCTTGGCCCTGACCCTGGCGCTGCGGCTGCTCGGCCACGGGCACGGGCTTGACGTACGCGGCGACCTCGCCGACGAGCGTCGCAACCTGCGCCGACGACGCGCTCACAGCCTGAGGGTGCACCGAGATGTTGGCGCGGCGCAGCAGCTGATCGGTCTCGCGGCGCTGCTCGGGAAGCACCACGGTGACCACGTCGCCCGCGGAGCCTGCGCGCGCGGTGCGACCGGAACGGTGCAGGTATGCCTTGTGCTCGGCTGGCGGGTCAACGTGGACCACCAGTTCGACGTTGTCGACGTGGACGCCACGCGCGGCCACGTCCGTGGCGACCAGTACCCGGTGGGACATGCCCTGGAACAGCGCCAGGTTGCGGTCACGCTGCCCCTGCGAGAGGTTGCCGTGGAGATCCACCGACGGAATACCCGCCGCGTTGAGCGTCTTGGCAAGCTTCTTGGCCTGGTGCTTGGTGCGCATGAAGAGGATGCGGCGGCCGGTGCCGGACGCGAGCATCTGCACGAGTTCACGCTTGGCGTCGGCGCCGTTCACGTGGAACACGTGGTGAGTCATCGCATCGACGTGACTGTCCTCGCTGTCCACCGAGTGGGTGACGGGCTTGTCGAGGAACCGGCGCACCAGCTTGTCGACGCCGTTGTCCAGCGTGGCGGAGAACAGCAGTCGCTGTCCGCGTTCGGGCGTCGCCGTCATGATGCGCGTGACGCCGGGCAGAAAGCCGAGGTCGGCCATGTGGTCGNNCTGCTTCATGAGGTCCTCGAGGCGACCGGGGCAGGCCACCACGATGTCGACGCCGGCGCGCAGGGCACGCTCTTGGCGCTGCTGGCTCACGCCGCCGAAGATCGTGGCGGTGGTGAGGCCGTAGGCCTTGGCGAGCGGCGCGATGACCGCGTCGATCTGGGTGGCGAGCTCGCGGGTGGGCGCCAGGACGAGCGCCCTGGGGTGCCCGGGGCGCGACTTGCCGCCCGCGCGGCCCAGACGTGCGACCATCGGCAAGGCGAAGGCGAGCGTCTTGCCCGAGCCGGTCTTGCCGCGGCCGAGCACGTCACGGCCCGCGAGGGTGTCGGGAAGCGTGTCCTCTTGGATGGGGAACGCCTTGGTTTTCCCTTCGCGTTCGAGCACGTCGGTGAGTTGAGTGGGGACGCCGAGTTCGGCGAAAGTGCTAGACAAAGTAGTGGTGCCTTTCGGGCATGGTGCCGGACGCGCAGGTGCGCATCGCCGTGACTGGCACGGCACCGGCATTGGTGGCGAATCGCGGAGGTGTCCGCGCTCGTTCGCCGGAGAGAAGTTCTACGAGCCGCGCGGGCACAAGGCCCTATGCGCTGGCGAGAAGGAGAAGCAATCTGCGACGCAGGAGGGCTTGTCAGGCCCTGCAAGTGTTCCCAGCCTAGCAGGCGCGCTACCCGCGACCCGTCGCGGGGGTTTGCCGGGGTGACTGCGGCCCCACTCGNNCCGAGAACCTTGATGTTCATGATCTTCTCCTTCGATCAGGGTGGCGTTACGTGAGGATGGCGTTGAAGAGGTAGCCGACGGCGACGATGCCCACCGCGACCACGCCCGCGAAGGCGCCCAGCAGCGGCAGCTTGAGCACGCGCTTGAGCAGGACCATCTCGGGCAGCGACAGGGCGACGACGCTCATCATGAACGCGAGCAGGGTGCCCATGGGCACACCCTTGTCCGCGAGCGCCTCGACCAAGGGCAGCGCCCCGGCGGCGTT
>DGBM01000057.1:0-636 GCA_002384765.1 Demequinaceae bacterium UBA4004 | reverse complement strand
CCCACGCCGATCAGAAGGTAGGGCCACACCTTGGTCAGAATCTCGCGTACCTCTTGAAGGCCGATGCGGACGCGCAATTGCGGCGACGGGCGTGGGTTCGCTCCCGCGCCGGCGCTTGCGCCGGCGTTCGCGGTGGCAAGCAGGTTCTGCGACGCCGTGAGGGGGCGCAACACGAACGGCTCGACCCAGCGCTGAACCCCCATGCGCCCGAGCACCCAGCCGGCGACGATCGCGATCGTCAGCCCCGCCGCGACGTACAACAGCGCGATGTCCCAGCCGAACGTGGTCCACAGCAGGCCGATCGCGATTTCGTTGACCAGAGGGGACGCGATCAGGAAACTCAGTGTCACCCCGATGGGCACGCCCGCACCGACGAAGCCGATGAACGCGGGAACGGCGGAGCACGAACAGAATGGCGTGGCCACGCCAAGACCCGCCGCCATGACGTTGCCGATGCCCTCGCGGCGGCCGCCCAGCAGGGCGCGGGTGCGCTCGATCGTGATGAACGTGCGCAGCACGCCCACGGCGAAGATGATGCCGGTCAGCAGCAACGCGATCTTGGCGGTGTCGTACAGGAAGAAGTGCAGCGCCGACGCCGGGCGGGTCGCGGCATCCAGGCCGATGCGGGCGTAGAGC
>DGBM01000136.1 GCA_002384765.1 Demequinaceae bacterium UBA4004 | reverse complement strand
CCTCGACCACCACGGTGCCGCCGGCGTCGATGATGCCCTGACCGTGGGCTCGTGCGAGTTCCCAGTCCTGGGTCACGACCACGCCCTTGCCCGCCGCGAGGCCGTCGTCCTTGACCACATGCGGGGAGCCGAACTCGTCGAGCGCGTCCTCCAACTCGTCGGTGGTGCGACACACGCGAGGATCGGCGGTGGGCACCCCGGCGGCGGCCATCACCTCCTTGGCGAAGGATTTGGAACCCTCCAGTGTCGCTGCCGCGGCGTCGGGTCCGAACACGGGGAATCCCGCAGCCCGCACCGCGTCGCCGACTCCCGCCACGAGCGGCGCCTCGGGGCCGATAATCACCAGGTCCGCGCCGATTTCGGCCGCGAGCGCGGCCACATCGGTGGGGTCGAGTGGATCGCGCGTGTGCCGCATCGTGGGCCGCCCCGTGCTGCTCACCAAGGAGCCGATGCCGGGGTTTCCGGGGAGTGCGTGCAGTTCGGTCACAGCGGGGTCAAGGCTGAGGGAGCGGGCGATCGCGTGCTCGCGCGCGCCCGAGCCGACCAGGAGGATCTTCACATGACCCAGCCTACCTATGCCGCCCACGCGCGGAGTTTTCCTACTGACCACCTGTTCAGTACATTGAACACATGGCCAATGACCGGGACGTGACCGCACGTGCGCAAATCCGCAACTGCGCGCTGAGGCTCTTTGGCGAGCGCGGCCCAGACGCCGTGACGGTGCGCGACATCGCCGCCTGTGCAAACGTCTCGCCCGGCCTGGTGCTCCACCACTTTGGCTCCAAGCAGGGCCTGCGGGACGCCGTCGACGCCCACGTGCTGTCCATGTTTGACGCGATGCTCGCCACCGCGATCGAAGATCCAGCCGCCTTCGCGAAGGGCGGCACCCCACAGATCTCCAGCTTCGCCGAGCTGTTCGCCTCCGCGATCCCCGCAGGATCGCCCATCCCCGCCTACCTCCGCCGCCTGCTGCTGTCGGGCGACCCAATGGGCAAGAAGCTCATCCAACAGTGGTTTGAGTTGACGGTCACCACCGTCGACGCCCTGGCGGCGAGCGGCAATCTCCAGCCCACTCAGGACCGTGCCGCACTGGCCGCGTTCCTCCTGGTCAACGACCTCGCGATGATCGTGCTGCACGACTACGTCGCCGACGCGCTCGGCACCGACCCGCTCAGCCCGGAGGGCATGCGGCGATGGGCTTCCACCGCCTTCGACGTGTACCGCCACGGCGCATTCACCAAGGAGGAGTCATGACAGCGACACCGGAGGCCGTCGCCACCGATACCGCGGTCCTTCTCGAGGCGGTCACCAAGGTGTTCGGCACTGACGACGCCGCAGTGCACGCCCTCCGGGGCGTCGACCTCGAGATCCGCGCCGGACAGTTTGCGGTCGTCCTGGGCCCTTCCGGTTCCGGAAAGACCACCCTGTGCAACATCATCGGCGGCATCGAGGCCGCCACGAGCGGCTCCGTCACCGTGGGCGGCGAACAGATTGGTGAGCGCAAGCCCGCGGACCTTGGGGACTTCCGCCGCAATCACGTGGGTTTCGTCTTTCAGTTCTTCAACCTCATCCCCACGCTCACGGCGCGCGAGAACATTGAGGTGATCATCGAGCTGACCGGGCGCGGCGACAAGGCTCGCGTCACGGCGTTGCTCGACGCCGTCGGGCTCGCGGACCGCGCCGACAACTTCCCGTCGCAACTGAGCGGCGGCGAGCAGCAGCGCGTGGCGCTCGCACGCGCGCTGGCCACCGACCCGGCCATCCTGCTCGCCGACGAACCCACCGGCGCCCTCGACCTCGACACCGGGCGCCAGATCCTCGGGCTCCTGCAGGATCTGCGCCGCCAGGGCCGCACCGTCGTCCTCATCACCCACAATGCGTCGGTCGCCCAGATCGCGGACCGTGTCATCACCGTGGTGGACGGACGCATCGAGTCGACGGAAGACAACGATTCCCCGGCCGACGCCTCCGACGTCACCTGGTGATCGCCATGCAGGCCACCACGCGAAAGAGCTTCAGGGACCTCGCCAGGCAGCGCGCGCAAGTCGGCGCCGTGGGAGTGACCATCCTGCTGGGCGTCATGCTCTACGTTGCGACGGCGGGGGCATTCCTCAACCTCAGCGACTCGTACCAGAAGACGTACGACCGCCTGCACTTCGCGGACCTGGTTGCGACCGGACCTGACGCACGGGCCGCGGCCGACGCCGCGCTGTCCGCGGGTGCAGCCACCGCGATCACGCGGATCCAGGTGGACCCGCCGATGCGGATCGGCGGCACTGCGCTGGTGGGTCGCGTCATCTCGATGCCCGACTCCGGGCGAGCCACCGTAGACGACGTCGACGTGATCGACGGCAACTACCTCGACACGGGCGCGGCCAGTCACGACCGTGGCGCCCAGATACTGGTGGAGAAGCACGCCGCGGACACCTTCGGACTCACACCCGGCGACACCCTTGAGGTGTTCGGGCAAGGCGCGTGGCACACCGCCACCGTGCGCGGGATTGTGGTCTCACCCGAGTACATCTGGGCGGCGCGCAGCCGCCAAGAGGTCATCGCCGATCCGAAGTCGTTCGCCGTGATTTTCGCCCCCGAAAGCCTCGCGCGGGACTGGCTTGGTGCCGCACCCACCCAGGCTCTCGTCCTGCTTCCCCAGGAGACTGACGCCGACCCGTCGGGCCCCGTCGCCATGGCGATGCGCAGCGCGGGCGCCGACGATGTGGTGACGTGGCGGAACCAGCCGTCGCAAGCGACGCTTCAGGAGGATCTCGACGGCTTCAACGAGATGTCCGTGGCCTTTCCACTGCTGTTTCTCACGGCTGCAGGGGTCTCGTCCTACGTGATGCTGGCACGTCGGATCCTGCGTGAGCGGCCCATCATCGGAACGCTCATGGCGTCGGGCGCGCGGCGCGGCCGAGTCATGCGCCATTACCTGTCGCAGGGCGCCATCGTTGGCCTCGCTGGCGCCGTCATCGGCGTGATCTTGGGTGCCGCGGCGAACGGCGCCGTCACCTCCGCGTATACGGGCGCTCTCGGGATTCCGGACACCGTGGTGCGCATGCACCCCTGGATGCTCGTGGCGGGCGTCGCCTTCGGTGTCGCGGTCGGCCTGCTTGGCGCCTTCGGTCCCGCCTTGACCGCGTCTCGCACCGCACCCGCGGAGGCGATGCGCCAGAGCGCCGTGCCCGTCAAGCCCGGGCCGTGGAGTCGGTTCGTGGCCCGTCGGCTGAGCGGCCTGCCCGTCAGCACCCGCATGGCGCTGCGCGACGTGGGCCGGAACCGCCGAAGGACGACTGCGACCGCCTTGGGCGGAGTGCTCGCCTTGGTGGTCGTGATCGCCTCCGTGGGCATGATGACCAGCATGCTTGACGCCCTGCGCATCCAGTATCACGACGTAGAAACCCAGGACGCGACCGTCACGGTCGCCTCCGGCGGCACCGGCGGCGATGCCCTGGCGGCGGTGCCCGGCGTCGCCGCGGTCGAGCCCACGGTGGTGGGCAGCGCGACCGCAGTCGCGGGCAACAAGAGTTACGCGACCACTCTCCAGGGATTCCAACCGGGCACAGCCATGCACGGCTTTCTGGCGCCCGACGGCGCCTCGATGACTCTGCCACAGGACGGCGTCCTCGCGGGAAAGGCGCTCGCCGACCTCCTTGACGTCAAGGTGGGCGACGCCATCACCCTCGCCGTCGGAGGGCAGGATCATCAGGTACGCCTCGCCGGTCTCGTGAACGAGCCGCTGGGCACCGCCCTCTACGCGACCACGTCGGTCGCCTCGGGCATCGTCCCCGCCCAGGGACTGGACACCTACGTGCTGCGCATCGACTCTGGCGCGAGCCGCGACCAGGTGCGCAACCAGATCACCGGCATGGAGGGTGTGGTCGCGTATCAAGACGCCGACGCCGTCGTGGGAATCGTGGAGGACTACCTGGGCCTGTTCTACGCGTTCATCGGTGCGATGATCGCGCTCGGTTCGGTCCTGGCACTGGCCATGATCTACGTGACGATGGCGGTGAGCGTCGCGGAGCGGACGGGCGAATTGGCGACCCTGAGGGCTGCAGGGGTGAGCGTCGGCAAGGTGGCACGCACCATCGCCACCGAGAACCTCGTGGCAACGGCACTGGGCCTGCCCTTGGGGCTGTGGCTCGGGGTGCTCGCGGCGCGCGCATTTCTCGCCTCATTCTCCAACGACCTGTTCAACCTGGAGCTGAGCATGCCGTGGTGGATGCTGCCCGCCTGTGCGCTCGGCGTACTGGCCGCTGCCGCTGTGTCTCAGTGGCCGGCCGTGCGCGCGGTGCGCAACGTTGATGTGGCCACGGTGGTGCGGGAGCGGGCGGCCTAGGCGGGGGGCGCTGGGCCCCCACGCCCACGCCCGCGCCCGCGCACCCGGCGCCATGTCCCGGCCCCGGGCCAGTCCTCATCCCTTGCCCCATCCCCGGCCGCAGCCCCAAGACCCGGCCTCTCCATAGTTTCCATGTGGGCATTTAAGCGAGAGCTGAAATGCGAGAAAGTGAAACCGAGGCGCTCCGGCACCGGCCGAGCGGCGGCCGTGGCGATCGGGAACGGGCAGTGCGGCGGCCGAGCCAGCGACAAGGGCGAGACGGTGGGATGGCGTGGAGAGAAACTTAGAGAACGGCGGCGACGCTACCAAGCAGCCAGCACCGACCCTTCCGCCCGCCGTCGCGCGGGCCGAACGCCGCGATCAGCAGTTCCTCGACTGGCTTGAGGAGGACGAGGAAATCGATCACGTAGCACGGGCGCTCGCGGATCCCGCGCGTCGCTTTGCCCTGGAACTCCTCGTGGTGGGTGGCGCCGCCGCCGGGGACATCGCGGCCTCGATCAGCGACACGTTCGGCGTCTCGACCGCGCGGGCGTCACAACACCTCCAGATGCTCGCTCGGGCGGGGCTGGTCGAGGTTGCTGTCGACGGCCCGTGGCGCTGGTACGCCTTGCCGCGGGCGCCTGGCCGCCCACTGATCGACTGGTTGCGCAGGCTCGAACGCTCCTACTGACCCCGCGCGTGCAGGAGGTCGTGCCTGACCAAGATCTCGTCGCGCTCGGGACCCACGCCGATGGCTGACATCCGACAGCCGGAGATGTCCTCAAGTGCCAGGACGTAATCCTGCGCGTTCCGGGGCAACTCCTCGAACGTCTTGGCCGTCGAGATGTCCTCGGTCCAACCGGGGAAGGTCTCGTAGATCGGCACGGCGGCCGCGAAGTCGGCCTGATCCTGAGGAAGCTCGTCAAAGCGCTTGCCGTGAACGTCGTAGGCCACGCACACCGGGATCTCGTCCAGGCCCGTGAGCACGTCCAACTTGGTGAGCACAAAGTCGGTGAGCCCGTTGATGCGCGAGGCGTAGCGGGCGATCACCGCGTCGTACCAGCCGCAGCGG
>DGBM01000046.1 GCA_002384765.1 Demequinaceae bacterium UBA4004 | reverse complement strand
CACGAGGGTGCGATCGAGATGGCCCAAGACGAGGTCGATAACGGGCAGAACCCCGACGTGATCACCCTTGCCGAGAACATCATCGCCTCCCAGACAACCGAGATCGCCACCATGGAGGACATCCTCGCGACCCTCTGACCGGCAGGGGCCGGCCGCACCCGACGGCCGGCCCGCTGTCTCCGGAGAACGCCAATATGAGCACTCACACCCGCACCATCGTTGCTGTCAGCCTCGCCGGGGCACTGACCCTAACCGCTACCGCGTGCACCGCTGTCCCCGACAGCCAAACCTCACCCGCCCTCATTCCGCATGTCCACGATGTCGCGTTCGATCTGGACGGGGCGCTGCTGGTCGGCGCGCACACCGGTGTCTACCGGGTCGACCTCACCACCGATGAGGTCTCCCTCGTCGGCAAGACCACATTCGATGCGATGGGACTCACCGTCCAAGGGGACACGATCCTCGCGTCCGGCCACCCTGACCCGGCCAACCAGGACCACACCTTCACAGCCCCCAACGTGGGCCTGGTCCGCTACAGCGAGGCCGGCTGGGAGCAGGTTTCGTTGGCGGGCGTCACCGACTTTCATATGCTCGCCGCCACCCCCGCCGCACCCGAGATCCTCCTCGGGCTCCCCTCGGACCGGGCCGTCCTGGCGGAGAGTACCGATGCCGGGCAGACCTGGGCGGATCTTGTCTCGCTGACCGCCCGTGACATCAGCATCGACACCACCCAGGCCGACATTGTCACCGCCACCACCCCAGACGGGCTGATGGTCAGCCGCGACGGCGGCACCACCTTCTCGCCTGTGCTGAACGCGCCCGCGCTGCTGGTCATCACGGCCGATCCGACGGTGGAGGAAGGGATCATCGGCGTCGGTACCGACGGCACCATCTGGACCGGGGCGACAACGCCCGACGCGGTGTGGAGGACTGCCGGGCACGCCACGGGCACCGCGTCCGCGATCGCCGTCAGCTGGGAAGGGATCGTCGCGATCGCCGACGACGGCGGGGTCCGCGTCACGTCCGACGCCGGGAACACCTGGCGAGTCGTCATCCGAACCGAGCCCACATCATGAGCACGCCGCAGCGGCTTCACGAGGCAGGAGAACAGAAATGAACGGAACTACGCGCACCGTCGTCCTGGAAGTCGAGGGAGTCTCTTGGGCATCGTCGAAGTCGATCGTCGAATCGACGCTTCTCCGCCAGCCCGGGGTCACGGATGTCGAGGCGAACCCGATCTCCCAGACCGCGAACGTCTCCTACGACCCGCAGCTCACCTCACAAGCACAGCTGCGGCAGTGGATCATCGACTGCGGCTACCACTGCGCCGGGCAGTCCGTCCCCGAGCACATCTGCGATCCCGCTCACGACCCCGACCACGCACACGACGCAGGCGTGACGGTGGCACCCGCCCGACCTTCCGCAGATGCGCACCCGGGTCACGGCGCCGACGCAGGCACGCCGATGCACAATCATGCGGTGGCCCCGACTGAGCCTGCGGGACACGATGCCCACAGCAGGCATGGAAAGGCGGCGCCTGCTCGCACGAGCCAGGATGTGATGGGGCACGGCGGCAGCCATGCGGGGATGTCGATGGCGGCGATGATCCGCGACATGCGCAACCGGTTCATCGTCGCGGCTGTCCTGTCGGTGCCGATCATCCTGTGGTCACCGATCGGCCGCGAAGTGCTCGGCTTCACCGTTCCGGCCCCGTTCGGGCTCCGCGACGACTGGTTCTCGCTGATCCTCTCCCTCCCGGTGATCTTCTACTCCGCCTGGATCTTCTTCGACGGCGCCTGGCGTGCCCTCCGCGCCCGGACCCTGGACATGATGGTGCTGGTCGCCGTCGGCGTCGGCACCGGCTGGCTCTACAGCGTCGTGGTCACCCTCACCGGTGGCGGGGAAGTGTTCTACGAGGCCGCCACTGTGCTGGCCAGCTTCGTGCTGCTTGGCCACTGGGTGGAGATGCGCGCCCGCGGCGGCGCGAACGACGCCATCCGCACCCTCCTCGAGCTCGCTCCGCCCCGCGCGGTCGTCCTCCGAGACGGGGAAGAGCTCGAGGTGCCCACCTCCGAGGTCATCCCCGGGGATCTCATGCTGGTCCGGCCTGGCGCGAAGATCCCCACCGACGGGACGGTGGAGGAGGGCGCGTCGGAGATCGACGAATCCATGGTCACCGGCGAAAGCCTCCCAGTCGTCAAGACCCCCGGATCGACGGTGATCGGCGCCACCGTCAACACCACCGGCACCCTCCGGGTGCGGGCCACCAAGGTCGGTGCCGACACCGCGCTGGCCCAGATCGTCGCTCTCGTCCAGGAAGCGCAGAATTCCAAAGCCCCCGGGCAGCGGCTCGCGGACCGCGCCGCGTTCTGGCTGGTGCTGGTCGCCCTGATCGGCGGGACCGTGACCTTCCTGGTCTGGTGGCTGATCGGCGCCCCGGTGCCCACAGCGATTCTGTTCGCCATCACCGTGGTGGTGATCACCTGCCCGGACGCGTTGGGTCTGGCGACACCGACCGCAATCATGGTCGGCACCGGCCTCGGCGCCAAACGCGGCGTGCTGTTCAAGAACGCCGGAGCGTTGGAGTCCGCCGCGCATATCGACACTGTGGTCCTGGACAAGACCGGCACCCTCACCAAGGGCGAACCCGAAGTGACCGACTACATCCCCATCGGGATGAACGACATCGAACTCCTCTCCCTCGCCGCCGCCGCAGAGCGCGAGTCCGAGCATCCCCTCGCCAAAGCCGTCGTCGCGTACGCGGACGCCCGTAACGTCCCCCGGCGCACAGCCTCCGCGTTCCGCAATGTCACCGGCCTCGGCGCCGTCGCAACCGTCGACGGGCGCCGCGTGGTGATGGGCAACGCCCGACTGATGGCCGACGAAGGGATCGACATCAGCTCTATCGCCGCCGCACAGAACGAGCTCGCCGCTACCGGACGCACCGCCATCGCGTTCGCTGTCGACGGTGAAGCAGCCGGAGTGATCGCCCTCGCCGACGCCCCACGAGAATCCGCCGCAGCTGCGATCACCGCACTGCACGAGTTCGGCATCGAGGTGGTGATGCTCACCGGCGATAACGAACCGACCGCGAAGCGGATCGCCGCGCTGCTGGGCATTGACACGGTCATCGCCGAAGTGCTCCCGGAGGACAAGTCCGCCAAGATCGCCGAGCTGCAACGCTCAGGCAAGAAGGTCGCTATGGTCGGCGATGGCGTCAACGACGCCCCCGCCCTCGCACAGGCCGACCTCGGCATCGCGATCGGAGCCGGCACCGACGTCGCGATCGAGACCGCCGACGTCGTACTGATGCGCTCCGACCCCCTCGACGTGGCAACCGCGCTGCGGATCGGCAAGGGCACCGTCCGCAAGATGCGGCAGAACCTCGGGTGGGCCATCGGGTACAACGCCGTCGCACTACCCATCGCCGCAGGCGTGTTCTACCCGTCGCTGGGCATCATGCTCACACCCGAGATCGCCGCAATCACCATGTCCGGCTCGAGCGTCATCGTCGCTGTCAACGCGCTCATGCTGAAGCGCCTGCGCCTCCCCGCGCCAGCCGCACCCACGACAGCGAACAATCCCGCACCGACGGCCCTGCCGAGCAATGGTCGCTAGGTAGGTACATCACAACAACTGAAAGGACCTCCCATGTCACACCACGATGAGAGCACCACCGACGGCCCGACACTCGTCACAGATCCGGTCTGCGGGATGGAGATCGACCCGGCAACGGCGGCTACCACGCGCGAACATGATGGGGCCACGTTTTACTTCTGCTCACTCGGCTGTGCCCGCGCCTTCGACGCGGACCCCCACCGCTACGGTCACCCACACTCGAAAGCCTGAAACGATGCGCACCACAGCTGCCCAAGAAACCTGAGCCGCGGGGGCTGCAAAACCTTTGCGGTCGTCGGGATCGTGGGACCTTCGGCCCTCACTCGATGCGACCGGGGGAGGAGGATCAGAGTGTGAACCGGCCGAGCGGCCGATCGGATGGGACATCTCATGATGTACGGACAAGGCTTCGGATGGGGATGGATGTGGATCGGCGGTATCCTGCTCGTCTTGATCCTGGCCGGATTGATCGTGCTGATCGTCCGCGCATCTAGCGGCGGCCCGTCGTTGCCGACGGGTCACATGCCGCCGGTCGCCACGAGTTCCGCACGGCAGATTGCCGAGGAACGGCTCGCGCGCGGCGAGCTCACCCCAGACGAGTTCCGCCAGATCTCGCGTGCCCTCGAAGAGCGGACCTAGAATCGAGCCTTTCGCCGATCACTCAATTCAAAAGCAGTCCAACGGCCATGGACGCAGGCACTTCCAGGCCTAGAGAATGGCGCGTGGTGACGGTGGTCACGCACTAGCTTTGCAAACGACGCCCGTGTTGTTGCCAGCTGTCCACGAAGGTTCGAAAACGTGGCAAGGCGCACCGAGAGCGCCCGCGATTCGACTGTTGCTTGGACTGGATGGCGGCCGCATGAATCTGATGCGGCGACGAAAGGATTGCGAAGGGCGTGCCTCAGCCAGCACCGGTCACTCGTGTCGCCGGCGACAACCAACCGAAACTTCCACACGTCTTGCAGATCGAGGGCCGTGCGCGCTGACGCGGGCACGGCGGCGCACCTC
>DGBM01000204.1 GCA_002384765.1 Demequinaceae bacterium UBA4004 | reverse complement strand
CGGAGGAGCGTTCCTCGGCCAGCCACGCGAGGTCGTCGTCCGGGCCGGCGATGAGGCTGTCGACCGACGTGGCGAGGTACGCAATGGTGCTAGCGGTGGACATGTCTCCACGGTACGTCGACCCTGGGCCCGGAGGAGCAGCTAGGTGCCCGTATGCGCGCGGATGGCCTGCAAGCCGGCGAGCACGTCGGGGACGCGTTCAGTGCCGATCCACACGCCTAGCAGGCGGTCAAAGCGGGCATGACCGCGCATGATGCGTTGGTATTCGCGTCGTCCCCGCGGCCGAAGCGCCACCAAATGCGCTCTGGTATCCCACGGCCCCTCGCTCAGTGTCACGTGCCCGTAGCGGCCGACGCGTTGCATCATGGTCGACGTCGCTGTGGTGCTGATGCCCGCCAGTGAGGCGAGTTCGCCTAGAGACATCCCGACGGTCTTGTGCTCGATGTGTCTCAATACCCGTGCCTGGGCGGCGGTCATGTGCGGTCCGCTGGTCAGCGCGTCGAGTCGCGCGGCCACCATGCGGGCGCCATCGATCAGCGCCAAGCTCAACGGGGCAGTCTCGCGGAGCAGGGCGTCGAGCGGGTCAGGAAGCTTCTGTTCGTCCATAGTCAATATGTTGAGCAATTGGAGGGGGTTGTCGGCGTTTGCAGTCGCCGATGCGGGAAGGGGACCCGGCGCCCGGGCTGGGTACGACGCGGCCGGCACGGGCACGACACGGTGCGGCCTGGGCATGACACGGCCGGCACGGGCATGACACGGCCAGCACGGGCATGACACGGCCAGCACGGGCATGACACGGCCAGCCCGGGAGTGGGGAGGGCGCCGCCGTACGATGGTGGGGAACAGTCCCTGCTCGATGATGAGCGCGCACCCGCTCGCCTCGACGAATGGCACCCCCACACCATGACGCACCTCACTCCCGCACGCACCCGCCTCGCGTTGCTCTCGCTTGCGCTCGGGGGCTTCGGCATCGGCACCACCGAGTTCGTGGCCATGGGGCTGCTCCCCGACATCGCGCGCGACCTGCTTCCGGGACTGTATGCGTCCAGCCACGAGGAGGCGCTTGCCAAAGCGGGCCTCATGATCTCCGCGTACGCGGCCGGAGTTGTGGCGGGCGCCCCCACCATCGCGGCCATCGCCGCGCGCTTCCCGCGCAAGAAACTGCTCGCGTGGCTGACCGTCGCGTTTACGGTGGGCACGATCGCGTCGGCTTTGGCACCGACGTTCGAGACGGTGGTGGCGTTCCGCTTCCTCGCGGGCCTGCCGCACGGCGCGTACTTTGGCGTGGCCGCGTTGGTGGCCGCCGACCTGATGGGGAAGGGCCAGCGGGGCCGGGCGGTCGCGTACGTCCTGACGGGACTCACCGTCGCCAACGTGGTCGGCGTTCCCGCGATCACCCTCTTGGGGCAGCACACCTCGTGGCGCGTGGGCTACCTGGCAGTCGCCGCGATCTTCTTCCTGTGCACTGCCGCGATTCTCACCTTTGTGCCGGAACACGACGGCGACCCCCACGCGACAATCCGCCGCGAACTCGGGGCCTTCGCGCGACCAGCCGTGTGGTTGGCGCTGCTGACGGGCGCCCTCGGATTTGGGGGACTCTTTGCCGTCTACACCTATGTGTCGCCGCTGGCGACTGAGGTGGCCGGAACGCCGGAGAGGTTCGTGCCCATCGCGCTGATCGTGCTCGGCATTGGCACCACCATCGGCAACATCGTGGGAGGCCGCATGGCGGACCGTGATGCCATGACCGCCGTGTTCTGGCTGTTTGGCGCGCTCGCGTTCGCGTTGCTCACGCTTGCGCTGTTGGCGCGCACCATCCCAGGGCTGCTCGTGGGCCTATTCCTCGTCGGCTTGGCCGCATCGGCCATCTCCCCGGCGATTCAAACCCGGCTCATGGATGTTGCGGGCGACGCCCAGACCATGGCCGCAGCCGTCAATCACGCGGCGCTCAACATGGGCAACTCGCTGGGAGCGTTCCTCGGAGGCGTCGTGATCGCGGCCGGCTGGGGCTACGTGGCGCCCACCTGGGTGGGGCTCGCGCTTTGTGTGCCCGGTGCGGCGTTCGCGTTCGCGGGGTGGACGGTGACGCGGGCTAGTTCGCGGCAGAGGGAGCAGACGCGGCAGCAGGAGCCGGCCCTGCGGTAACCGCCCGAGCACCGCCTCACGCTAGCCGGGGATCGACTCCCGCGGCGGAGCCATGTGGGGTGCGCAAGGAGGGACGTGGCAATAACCGAGCCGACCTCCAAGCCGGAGTTGTTGGACGTGAGCGCCGCCAGTTTCGACAAGTTGATGGCGCTGGTGGGGCCGCTGTCCCCAGAGCAGATCGAGGCCGAGTTCGCATGTGAGGACCGCGACCGCAAGGTGCGCAACGTGCTGATCCACCTGCATGACTGGCATCGGCTGTTGACCGAGTGGGTGGGGGCGAATCTTGCGGGAGACGAACGGCCGTTCTTGCCGGACGGGTATACGTGGAAGGACTATGCGCCCTTGAACGTCGACATCCGCGACCGGCACGCCGAAACGTCAGTCGAGCACGCCCTGGAAACAGTGAAAACTTCGCGCGCCCGAGTACGCGGTGGGTGCTACGCCTTGGTCGCCACGTAGACGGTGGCGGTCGCGTCGCGCCCCTGGAGCGGATTGGGGAACGTGATCACCTCGGCCTCGACGCAGGCAAAGACCTCCTCGAGAATGCGCATGTAGTCCGCATCGGGCGGGTCGTTGGACCACATGGCGTACACGCCACCGGGGCGCAGGTGCGAGGCGACGGCCGTCATGCCGTCGACGCCATAGAAGCCCGCGCTGCCGTCGTCGAGAACGTGCGTGGGGGAGTGATCGATGTCCAGCAAGACCGCGTCGAAGAGTCGCCCAGGAAACGAGGGATCGTAGCCGTCGCCGTAAGACATCGCGAAGAAGTCGCCCTGGACGAACCGGCAGCGCGGGTCAGCCGTGAGGGCTGGCCCCTCGGGGACTAGCCCGCGCTCGTGCCAGTCGATGACGGGCTGAAGCAGTTCGACGACCAGGAGCTCCGACACTCGCTCGTCCTCCAGCGCCCGTGCCGCCGTGTAGCCAAGGCCAAGGCCGCCCACCGTGACGTCGAGCCGCGTCGGCCCCAACCGGGCCAGCCCCAACCGCGCCAGCGCGATCTCAGCGGCCGTGAACTGGCTCGACATGAGCCATTCGTCGTTGAGTTTGACCTCGAACACGTCCTGGCGGGTCACCGGGTCGAGCCTGCGGCGCAGACTGACCTCGCCGATGGGTGTGGGGCTCCAGTCGAGCTCCTCGAACGTGGCGCTCATGACAACCTCCGACGGGGCGAACGGGTCTGCTCGCCGGACCCAACCTTAGCGGCAGGGCCGTTGGCACCAGGATCGGGGCCCACTGGCCGTATCCTCTCCCCGTGACCATCCCCGACCCGACTCACCCGGAGTCGGACCCCCTGGCGGCGCCCACGCCCGTCAAGCATCGCCGCCTCGTCGACCTCGCGCCGCTACGCACCAACCGCGTCTTTGCGCGCCTGTGGATCGGCAGCCTGATCTCGGGCATCGGCGCACAGATGTCGATCGTGGCCGTGGGCCTGCAGATCTATGCCATGACGCGGTCCACCTTCGCCGTGGGGCTGGTGGGCGGGATCGCGCTAGTGCCGATGATCGTGGCTGGCCTGTGGGGAGGCATGATCGCGGACGTCTTCGATCGCAGGCGCGTGTTGATAGTCAGTTCCCTCACCGGGTGGGCGAGCACCCTTTCGTTGCTGGCGCTGTCCACCTGGGAGGCGATCCTCGGCCGCGACGGGAGTCACGCGCCGCTGTGGCCGTTCTACCTCGCGACCACGGTCACTGCAGTCGCCGCCACGATTCGCTCCGCCACCAATGGCGCCGTCGTGGGGCGCATCGTTCCGGCGGACATGATCTCCCGTGCGACCGCCCTCAATGGCATCTCGTTTGGGGCGATGCTCACCATCGGGCCCGCGTTTGCGGGGGTGCTGGCCGCGACGGTGGGCCTGCCGTGGACCTTCGCGGCCGATGCGGTGCTGTTCACGGCGGGGTTCCTGGGCATCTGGATGCTCCCGTCGTTGCCGCGGGCGGGGGAGCGCATCCAGGCAGGGTGGAGCGTGTTGCGCGAGGGGCTCCAGTTCCTCACGCGCGCGCCGAACATCCGCATGAGCTTCATCGTGGACATCGTCGCGATGACGTTTGGGCGGCCCTACGTGCTGTTTCCCGCGCTGGGCGCGACGGTGGTGGGAGGCGGCTCGCTCACGGTGGGCGCGCTGACCGCGGCCGGCGCGGCCGGCACGATTCTCACCAGCCTGTTCTCGGGGCCGGTGGCGCGCGTGCACCGGCACGGCATTGCGATCGCGAGGGCGATCACGGTGTTTGGCGGCTTCGTGGCCTTCTTCGGCGTGGTGACGCTCGTCATGAGCGCGAGCGATCACGTGGCGGCACCCGGGTGGGACGGCATCCACTGGGCGGCGCTGATCCTCTTGGGATTGGCGCTCGCGGGCATGGGCGCCTCGGACGAGGCCAGCGCGATCTTCCGCCAGTCGATGATCATTCAGGCCGCTCCCGACGAGATGCGTGGACGGCTGCAGGGCGTGTTCATCGTGGTCGTGACGGGCGGTCCGCGCATCGGCGACATGTATGTCGGGTTGCTCGCGACCGCGCTGGCGCTGTGGAGCCCACCGCTGTTTGGCGGCCTCGCGATTATGGCGCTGATTGCCGTCATCACCCGCGCGCAGCGGTCCTTCAGGCAATACGACGCGCGTCAGCCGACGCCGTAGCTACGCCACCAAGACCGCGCGCCTGGCTTGGATGCTAGGTGAGGGGCAGGGCGACTCGCCGCAACACCGCGTCGCGGCGCGGATGGCCGCACCCTCGCGCTACGCCCGCGGCGAATCGAGCTCGTGAGCGGGAAAGCTCGCACCTAGGCTGTTGCCCATGTCCCACCCGCCCACGGGCTCTCGCCGCGCCGCCCTTGGCGGCCCCGTGCGCGGCCGCGGCCTCACCGGCAGTCGTGACCCGGAGGACCTCCGCGCGGAGAACGCAGCGGCCCCCGCCGTTGAGCACCTGTGGCGACGCGTCGGCGCCCTGTTCGTTCCGTACCGGTCGCAACTGGTCCTCACCGCCGTCCTCGTGCTCGCCACGTCGGCGGCCACGGTGATCCCGCCGCTCATCGTGCAGCGGATCTTCGACCACGGGCTTTTCCCCTCCGACGGACAGGGCGGCGTCGCGCCCCCCCAGCTCGGACTGCTGACCGAATTGGTCGCGGTGATGGTGGCGATCTTCATCGCATCGGCCGGGCTGAGCGTGTGGCAAACCTGGGTGACGTCCACCGTGGGCAACCGCGTGACGGGGGACTTGCGGGTCACCCTGTTCGACCGTCTGCAACGCATGGAGCTCGCATTCTTCACACGCACCAAGACGGGCGTCATCCAGTCCCGCCTGCAGAACGACGTGGGCGGCGTCGCGGGGGTGCTGACCACCTTCGTGTCGAGCATCGTGGGCAACACCGCCACCGTCATCGCGTCGCTCGTCGCGATGATTGTGCTCGACTGGAGACTCACGCTGCTGGCGGTCATGCTGATGCCGGCGCTGGTCGTGGCGCAACGGCGCGTGGGGCTGGTGCGTCAGCGCATCGCCGCCAAGACTCAAGAGTCCCTGTCGGAGATGACGGCCATCACGCAAGAGACGCTGTCGGTCAGCGGAATCCTGCTGAGCAAGGTCTACAACAGGCGCGCATTCGAGTCCGAGCGCTACGCCGCCGAGAATCGCACGCTCATCCGCCTGCAGGTCCAGCAGGCCATGAGCGGTCAGTGGTTCTTTGGGCTCGTGACGGTCATCATGTCGTCGGTGCCGGCCGTCATCTACCTGGCGTCCGGATGGCTGCTGGCACGCAACGGCCAGGCGGGGGGCGGGGCGATCACCGCGGGTACCATTGTGGCTTTCACGACCATCCAGGCCCGGTTGCTGTTCCCGCTCATGGCGCTCATGCGCGTCGCGCTCGAGGTGCAGACCTCGCGCGCCCTGTTCGCCCGCATCTTCGAGTATCTGGACCTCGCCCCGGCCATCGCGGATCGGCCCGATGCGCACCCCGTCGCCGACGCGCCCGGCCCGCTCGGTGCCATCGAGTTTCGCGAGGTGAGCTTCCGCTATCCCGACGCGAAGGACGACTCCCGGCCGACGCTCGACGGGGTCTCGTTCTCGGCGCGGCCGGGCGAAAGTCACGCCTTCGTCGGGCCGTCGGGCGCGGGCAAGACCACGATCGTGTACCTCGCGGCGAGGTTGCACGAGGCATCGTCCGGTGCGGTGTTCTTCGCGGGCGCGGATGTCCGCGAACTCGCCTCCGAATCGGTGGTCGAGCATGTGGGCGTGGTCACCCAAGAGACGTATCTCTTCCATGCGACGATCGCCGAAAATCTACGCTATGCCAGGCCCGATGCGACCGACGAAGAGTTGCAGTGGGCGTGCCGGGCCGCAAACATTCACGATGCGATCCAAGAGTTCGAGGATGGCTATGACACGGTGGTGGGGGAGCGAGGGTATCGTCTGTCCGGCGGTGAGAAGCAGCGTATCGCGATCGCGCGGGTGCTGCTCAAGGACCCTCCGGTGCTGCTGCTCGACGAGGCGACGAGCGCGCTCGACACCGTGAGCGAGCGGGTGGTGCAGGTGGCGCTCGATCGGGCCGCGAAGGGCCGCACCACGCTGGTGGTCGCGCATCGGCTGTCGACCGTGGCCGACGCCGACGTGATCCACGTGGTTGACGGCGGACGCATTGTCGAATCGGGCACGCATGGGGCACTGATTGCGGCGGGGGGCCTCTATGCCAGGTTGGCCGCACAACAACTCGATTGACGCGCGCTAGACCTGCCCCGTGAAGCCCAGCTGCCGCGCGGCCTCGTAGATGGCGATGGCCGCCGAGTTCGACAGGTTGAGCGAGCGCCGTTGCGGCAGCATCGGGATGCGGACGGACTTGGTGATGCGTGCATGGGCAAGGACGTCGTCAGGCAAGCCGGTGGGTTCGGGGCCGAACAGCAGCACGTCTTCCGGCGCGTACTCGACATCCGTGAAACGCACGTGCGCCTGTCCGGTGAAGGCGAAGATCCTGGCGTCGGGAAGCGCGTCGCAGAGGGCGTCGAACGAGGCGTGAACGGTCACGGTCGCGAGGTCGTGGTAGTCCAGGCCCGCGCGCCGGAGCCGGGACTCTTCGAGCGAGAACCCGAGGGGTTCGATGAGCCGCAGCGGAGCACCCGTGCACGCGGACAGCCGGATGGCCGCGCCGGTGTTCTCGGGGATGCGTGGCTCGAAGAACGCAATCGATGGCATGGAGACGACAGGCTTCACGGCCCACAGTGTGTCACGGGCGCGGCGCCGATGCCTTGCATGCGCGCGATACCCGCCGTGGCGGTGCACCGCAAGAGATCACGATCGAAGACCCGCCGAGTATGGGCAACCTGTGTGACCGGTATCAGGCAAGACACGGGTCGACACGCCGACGTGTGACATGTGCCACACGTAGGAGAAATACCCCACAAGTGGGGCTACCGGTTTGGGGGGCATGTTCTTACCGTCGAAGTGACCCCCTTGGGGTCACCGAGTCGGGGGTAGAAAGCGTTGCGGGCTACATATGCTGTCGGCGGCGCTGCGGTAGTGGCGGTGTTCGGCATTTTGGGCGGTTCATCCGCCGCGACTTTTGGTGCCCCCGAACATGCCGAAGCGGCCCGCGCGGTGAGCGTTGCGACGGCTCCTGGCGACGTAAAGCCCCTGACCGTGCTCCTCATGGGAGACTCCTACACTGCGGGAAATGGCGCGCGTGACGACGCCGGTGAGCCCGCCTACTACGGGCCGGAACGGTGCATGCGAAGCACCAACACTTGGGGCGAGCAGTACGCCCGCATCATGGAAAGCAACGGCTATGCGATCACCCTGCTGAACCGTGCCTGCTCGGCGGCCACCACGGACGCGATCGTGAACGACCGCCGCATGAATGACACCCGGGTGATCGCATACCCCGAACCCGAACCGGCCGATGCGCCGCGAGACGACCAGTTCTATGTCGACTGGGCAGCCACGAACCCGCGTTGCACCTCTGCGCCGGCGAGCGAGGAGTACTTCGTGTCATCGGTGCAGCGGGTCGCGCAGGCGGATGGTGTGGCACACGTGTCGGTGGCGTGCGACCGGTGGCTGCCAGCGCAATTGGCCTCGCTTAACCGCGACGTTGACCTGGTGCTGATGACGGTGGGCGGCAACGATGTGCACTTTCCCGACATCGCCCGCGAGTGCCTCATCATGGCAAGTGCCAGCGGGTGCGAACAGACGATTGCCGCGGCCCGTGCCTACGTGAAGGACGAGTTCGCAGGTGACCTGCTCACGGTGTTCGGGGACATCAACCGCACCACGCAGGGGCATGCCAAGGTGGGCTACGCGGCGTACCCCGGACTCGAAGTGAGCAACGATCTCCGCATGACATCAGTGGGGGCGTCCGGCGTCAGCATCTACCCGGTCGCGGAAGAGCTGGCCGCGTTGAACCACGAGGGGCTTGAGGCGCAGCGCGAGGCGGTGGATCGGGCCAACGCCCGCTTTGGTGAAGGCTTTGTGACGCTGATGGATGACGTGCCGCAGCTGTTCCGCGGACACGAACCGGATGCTCGCCCCGGGGTGGCAAACCCGGATCGGTGGATGTACGAGTTCCTGGAGACCACGGTCCGCGACGAGTGGTATCACCTCAAGCCGGAGGGTCAACAGCGGATCGCCACCTACGCCGCGAGCTTTGGAGACTTCGGGGCGAACGACAACAACGGGGTTGCGCGCGATCTTGCACTCGTGATCGACGCGGACCCCCAGTCCAGGTCCGCGGTGCGATCTGCGCTCGCGGAACCCGGCCTGTGGGCAGGCGCTCAGGTGGCGGTGGTGGAGCAACGTGTTGCGGGCGACGGCATTCACTTCGAACGGCGCGTGATCGTTCGGGCCGCCGATCCTGCCGACGCGCTCACTGCCCTCAGCGCCACAGCGGAATCGCCGTGGGTTCCGGCGAACTCAGTTCACCTCCAAGCCAGGTGGAACGCGACCGCTCAGTCGGTCTTTGTTGGCGACACGGCGCTGAGCATGGTCGACCGGGCGCCGGTGTGGAGCGGCAGTCAACAGGGGCATGCCGTCTCGGTGGACGCTCGAGCGGTAGACGCGACGCAGGCGCAACTGACTGAGGCGCTGAAAGACGTGGGAACGGCGCCGCACGCATGGGCGGGTGGTCCTTACGTGACGGAGGGGACGCGACTCCTGCTCAACGCTCAGGGTTCGTACGGACCCGGGGACCTCACCTACGCATGGGACCTCAACGGGGATGGCGTCTTCGAAACCGAAGCGGACGGTCCCCACGTGCGAGTCGATTCAGGCCAGGTGGTGCAGGGGTGGGTGAGCGTGCGCGTGGCGGTGCCGGGAGGCTCGGCCTCGGTGGCATCAGCGTGGGTGGTCGCCACGCCGCGGGTGGTGGATTCCCCCACGCCGTGCATCACGTCCGACGCTGGCGGTGCGGCGCACAGTCAGTCGGGCCGCCGCGGGTGCCGTCCGGATCTCGCCGCGCTGGCAGGTCCCGACGCTCAAGGAACTCCCGTGCCCGCCGTGCCCGCCGTGCGCCTTGCGGACAGCGCCGGCACGGATGCGCCCGACGCGGGGGGTGCCCCAAGCGACAAGGGTCGCCTGCTCGCGGCGCTGACGATGGTGCCGCTGTACGCGGACGAGCGCGTCGTCACCTCATCGGGCGGCCGAGTGCGGCGGGTCACCCGGCAAGGCGACGAGGGTCGCGGCCGACCCCGTGAACTGGTGCGTCGCGAGCACGCCCTGCGCAAACTGTCCACGGACTTCGGGGCGCTACCTTACGCGGCAGGTTGAATTACCAGATGCGAACCCGGCGTTCGGGCTCAAGCCACAGAGCGTCGTCCTCTCCCACGCCAAATGCGGTGTACCAGGCGTCCATGTTGCGCACCACGCCGTTGATCCGAAACTCTTCCGGCGAGTGCGGGTCGGTGTTGATCTGGGTGATGAGTGCCTCGTCTCGGCGCTTGGTGCGCTCCGTGAGGGCATACGCGATGAAATAGCGCTGCACCGCGGTGAGGCCATCGATGAGGGGGAGCTCCTCAAGGGGTTGACCTGCCGCGATCTTGAGGGCCTTCAGCCCGATTTCGACGCCCGCCAGGTCGCCGATGTTTTCGCCCACGGTCAGCGCGCCATTGACGGTGTGCTCGTCACCCAATTGGGCGGGGGAGTAGCCGTCGTACTGGTCGATCAGCACCTTGGCGCGTTCGGTGAACGCCTCGCGGTCCGCCTCCGTCCACCAATTGTCGAGCCGGCCGGTGCCGTCGTACTTGGAACCTTGATCGTCGAAGCCGTGGCCGATCTCGTGGCCGATGACGGCGCCGATGCCCCCGAAGTTGACGGCTGCATCGGCGTCCGGGTTGAAGAACGGCGGCTGCAGGATAGCCGCGGGGAAGACGATCTCGTTGGCCGTCTGCAGGTAGTAAGCGTTGACGGTCTGGGGAGTCATGAGCCACTCGGTGCGGTCTACCGGCTGGCCCACCTTGGACCATTCCCACTCGTGATCGAATCGCGACGACGCCCGCACATTGCCCACGAGGTCGTCGGCGGTGGCTACCAACGCCGAATAGTCGCGCCACTTCTCCGGGTAGCCGATCTTGGGGGTGAACGCGTCNNGGCGGGAAGTGGCGAGCGACGTACAACTGGCCCACAAGCTCGCCGACGCAGCCCTCGACAAACTGAACGGCGCGCTTCCAGCGTTTGCGCTGCTGCGGCGCTCCGGACAGCACAGTGCCGTAGAACTCGAAGTTCGCACGCGAGATCTCTTGGCTCAGGTAGGCGGATCGGGACGCGACGACGCGCCACCGCAGCCACTGCTTCCAGTGGTCCAGGCTGATGGCCGGGAACGCGACGCTCAGTCCCTCAAAGAAGCTGGGCTCGTAGGCGATCAGGAGGTCGTGAGCGGCCTGCGGCATCCCGATTGAATCGGCCCATCGGCGCCACGGGAAGCCACTCGCCGTCTCTTCGAGAGTGGCCAGGGTGGTGGGGTTGTGGGTCAGGTCCGCCTCACGCGACGTCACCACATCCCAATGGTGGGAGGCGATCTGCGTCTCCACCGCGAGCACCGTCTTGGCGTCGAAGTCGACTCCCGTCAGTTCCGACATGCGCCTCAGGTGCGCGAGATACTTCTCCCGTACGGCGGCGTGCGCCTCTTCGCGGTAGAACGCCTCGTCGGGAAGCCCGATGCCGGACTGGAAGAGGTACACGACGTTGCGGTCGGGCTCCGACTTGTCCGCGAAGACTTCGTAGCCGATGACGCCGCCGACTCCCGACATCTGCAGGGCGCCGATCGTGCTGGCGAGTTCGTCGTAGGTGCTCGCGGCGTCCACGGCGGCGAGGTCTTCGTCGATCGGCTGAGAGCCCAGGGCGTCGACCGTGTCCGTGTCCATGAAACTCGCATAGAGGGCGCCGGTGAGTTTCTCACGCGGGGACTTCTCGATGATGGCGCGCACGTGCTTCTCTGCTTGGTCGTGAAGAGCATGGAAGGCGCCGTCGGCCGCCCGGTCGTCGGGAATCTTGTGGGTCTTCAGCCACGATCCGTTGACGTAACGGAAGAAGTCGTCCTGTGGTCGGATCGTGTCGGACAGGGTCGAGGGGTCGATGCCGCGCTGAGTCATGTGCCCACCCTAGGCGGCGGCGCTACGCGTGGTGCGAAGGTTTCGCTCATGGCGAGGACTCGCTGTCGCGTCTCATGAGGTCCATGGCGCCGGTCGGCGAGTCGGTGGCCGCGTTTCGCGGTGCGACGCACATCCGCCACGCAAGCCTGGCATGATGAGATGATGCGGATTCACATTGCGGCGGACCACGCAGGTTTTGAGTTCAAGGAGCATCTGCTGACGCACCTCAAGGCAGAGGGGCACGAGGTTGTCGACCACGGCGCGTTTTCCTATGACCCCCTCGACGACTATCCGTCGTTCTGTATCTCCGCCGGGGAGGCCGTCGTGGCAGAGCCGGGCTCTTTGGGCATCGTGATCGGCGGATCCGGTAACGGCGAGCAGATCGCCGCCAACAAGGTGACGGGTGTACGCGCCGCGCTCGCGTGGAGCATCGACACAGCAAAGCTGGGCCGGGCCCACAACAACGCCAACGTGGTCGCGATTGGCTGGCGTCAGCACACGCTCGAGGAATCGGTGCAGTTGGTGGAGGCGTTTCTCGCCGAGCCGTTTAGCGGCGATGAGCGACACCAACGACGCATCGACCAGCTTGCGGCCTACGAGGCGGATCGCTCCTAGC
>DGBM01000291.1 GCA_002384765.1 Demequinaceae bacterium UBA4004 | reverse complement strand
GTCTGCGAGATGGCGGCCCAGACGTTCGGCTCAAGATAGATCTGGCCCTCGTCCAAAGTCTTGGACCCCAGCTTGGCGCCCGTCGCAGAGATGCCGCGGATGTACCAGCCGCCGTCCCACGCGTTCTCGAGCACGGGTTCGAGCCCGTCTAGCACGCCGCGGGCCCACGCGGCGTCGTCGTGGCGGCCGGTCTGGTCGGCGAGCTCTGCGAGGATCCGCACGCCGTTGGCCATGAGGAATGTGGAGAACATGGACTCGCCCGTGGTGCCGAACTGCAGGCGGTCGTTCCAGTCCGCCTGCAGTCCCTGCACCAGACCGTTGTTGCCCAGGTGATCTAGCGAGAACTGGATGGCCTGCTTGAGGTGCTCGAACACCGTCGCCTCGCCGTGGTCGGCGTAGGGCAGCACGGTATCGAGGTAGGCGACGTCTCCCGTCTCGTACACAAAATTCGCCACCGTGATCGGCAGCCACAGCGCGTCGTCCGAGCGGTATTGCTCAAGCGTGGGGGTGGTCTCATGGCCGGGACGATGCGCCCACGGCTTCACAAGCGGCATCGCGCCGCCCTCGTGCGTTTGGCCCGTGAGGATCATGGTGAGGCGCTCGCGCACCTCATCGGGGATGGCGTGGATCACCGCGAGCATGTCCTGGACCGTGTCGCGGTAGCCCAGGCCGTCGCGGTCGCCGGCCTCAATGAGCGAGACGCCGCGCGACCAGGTGAACGTCATGTGCGTCTGATACGCGTGCCAGACGTTGATCATCGAGTTCATCTGCTCGTCCGGGGTGGCGATCTGCAGCGGCGCCACATAGTCGCCCCACTGACTACGCAGGGTGGCCAACTCGCGTTCTACGGCCCTTGGGGTGCCGAACTTAGCCATGATTTCCCGGCCCGGTCGCACGGAGACGCCGTCGACGTCTTCCCACGGGGCATCGGGCGCCCCCACGCCCATCATGTAGATCACGTGGCGCGTCTCGCCCGGCGCAAGCTCGAGCCTGGCCTGCAGTGACGAGCAGGCGTTGTCGCCCGTCGTCTCGGAGCCGGAGCAGTAGCCGCGCTCCACGGCGATCGGCGCCGACTGCGTACGGTACGAGCCCAGGAAGGCGTCGCGGTCGGTGTCGAAGCCGGCGAGATCGGCGCCCGCCATGCCGAACCACAGNNCGGCACACCACCACGTACTGCGAGTACTGGAGGTTCTCCAGGTCCTGGCGGTAGTTCCAGTCGTTGGACAGTTCCGCGTAGGAGAACAGGGACACGTTGCGGGGCTCGTCGGTGGTGTTGGTGACCTTCACGGACCAGTACTCGAACGCTTGACCCTTCGGGATGAAAACGCACGCCTCTGAGTCGATGCCCCGATAGTTCGAATGGAAGATCGAGTAGCCGAGGCCGTGGCGCACGGACGACGCCTGGGTCGGGTTGCCGGCGGCGTCGGCATCTTCGCCGTCGCGGCCTCGCAGCGGCTTGCCCACGGGCTGCCAGGATGCAGACCAGAAGTCTCCGTCGGCGTCGTCCCGAAGGTAGATATAGCGGCCGGGCTCGTCTTGAGGCACGCCGTTAAAGCGAAAGCGCGTGACGCGGCCCTCGCCGCCGGACTTGTAGAACGAGTATCCGCCGGCGCCCTGCGTGATGATCCCGCCGTAGAGGCGAGAGCCCAGGTAGTTGGACCACGACCGGGGGGTGTCCGGGCGAGTGATGACGTACTCGCGCGCGGCATCATCGAAGTGACCGTATTGCATGAGAACTCCCAGGATTCAAGACATGCTGCGTGACTCTCCGGTCTCCGTCCGCGCTGACAAGGAAGAGCGCTCTACACAATAGCGGGCTGGGACGGACCCGGCAGGCGCACAAGTCGGGCGTTCAGTCGTTCCTACTCGCCTGCGAGTTCGACCGCGAGTTCGCGGGCACGTCGGTCTGCAGCCGACAGGCCGACCGCCACCACCGTCTGCAATCCCGCGTGACCCATCGCTTCGAGGGCAGCCAGCGTGGTGCCGCCCTTGGACGAGACCCGCGCGCGCAACTCGGCCGGCGTCGCGCCCGAGCTCTCCAACAGCCGTCCCGCGCCGATGAGCGTCTGGCGGGCCAGCGCACTGGCGACGTCGCGGTCGAGGCCCTGCGTGATTCCGGCCTCGACCATCGCCTCGACGAACGCGTAGAAGTATGCCGGCCCCGAGCCGGACACGGTGCTGACGGCGTTGATCTGGCCCTCGTCGACCGTGACCACCAGGCCGGTCGCGGCGAGGACGCGGGAGGCCACGGTCAGGTGGGCATCGGTGGCCGATGCGCCCGCCGCGATCGCGGTCGCACCAAAGCCCACCAGGGCGGGCGTGTTGGGCATGGCCCGCACCACCGGGGTGCCGTGCGGCAGGCGCGCTTCATAGAACGAGGCCGACAGCCCCGCCGCAATGGTCAGCACCATGCTCCCCGGCTTCACATGGGGCCCGAACTCGGCGAGCACCTCGGCCGCATTTTGGGGTTTGACGGCAAAGACGATCACATCCGCGCCCGCCGCGGCCTCGGCCACGCTCGTCGTGGTGAGCAGTCCGTGCGCGCCCGCGAGATCCGCGAGGGTTTCGCTGTGGCGGTCGGCCACCGTCACGGCTTCGGCGGGCCAGCCTCCGTTGCGGACTCCGGCGGCGATGGCGCCGCCCATGACTCCGCCGCCGATGATGGCGATCGTGGACGAGGGCGCGGGAGTGGTGTCAGTCATGCTCCCAGGCTATCGGCCGCATGCAAACGTTGCGGGTTTCGTGGCGGCGGGTTCAGTCCGTGCGACGGCGGAGCGTCATGGCACCGAGCACGAGCGAGCCCGCAATGAACGCCACCAGAATCCCCACGGGAGCCCAGATGGCGTCGCCGTCCCCCGCAAGGATCGAGTTGACCGCGTCGATCGAGTAGCTCACCGGCAGCACATCGGAGACGTACGTGAGCGCGGTGGGCATGTCCGTGCGGTTCATGAAGAGGCCGGCCAGCAGCAGTTGCGGGATGATGACCAGGGGCATCATCTGCACGGCCTGGAACTCCGTCTTGGCGACCGCCGACGCCAACAGACCCAGCGCGGTGCCCACGAGTGCGTCGAGAACCATGACGAGCCCCAGCAGCCACAGACCGGTGGGGATCTCGAGCCCGAGCGGCCACACGGACCACGCCGTCATGACGATCGCCTGCACGGCGGCCACCAGGCCAAAGGCGAACGCGTAGCCGAGGATCACGTCGGCCTTGCCGGTGGGGCCCACCATGAGGCGCTCCAGGGTGCCGGACTGGCGCTCGCGGAGCATCGTGATCGACGTGATGAGGAACATCATGATGAGGGGGAACAAGCCCATGATGCGCGGGCCGATCGTGTTGAAGATCGGCCCCGTGGGCGGCACCGGCGACTCGGAGAACATAAACTGCAGCAGCCATGTGAGACCCACGGGCAGCACCATGAGCATCACGAGCGTGCGGGGGTCGCGGCGTAGTTGAGTCAGCACGCGTTTGGCGGTGTTCCAGGTGAGCGTGAGGCTCATGCCGCGTTCCTTTCGGCCAGCACCAGGAAGGCAGCATCGGCGTTGTCGGTACCGGAGTCCGCGAGGATGTTCTCGTAGGTGTCGTCGGCGAGAATCCCGCCGTCCCGCACAAAGACAAGGCGGTCGCAGCGGGTCGCCTCGTCCATGACGTGTGAGCTCACGAGCACCGTCTTTCCCGAGTCTCGGAGTTCGTGGAAGAGTTTCCACAAGTCCCTGCGCAGTGCGGGGTCGAGTCCCACCGTGGGTTCGTCGAGCACGAGCAGTTCGGGGTCGCCCACGAGCGCGGCGCCCAACGACACGCGCGACTCCTGGCCGCCCGAGAGGGTGCTGACCGGCCGGTCGGCGACGTCCGCGAGGCCGATGTGGTGGAGCGTCGTGGCCACGCCGTCGGCGCCTACGCCCATCGTCTTGGCGAAGTAGGCGAGGTTCTCACGGGCGGTGAGGTCGGGGTAGATGGAGGGCGCCTGCGTGACGTAGCCGATGCGGCTGCGCAGCACGGGCGATCCGGCGGGGTGGCCCAGCACCTCGACCGATCCTCCGGCCACGATCTGGGCGCCGACGATCGCACGCATCAGCGTGGTCTTGCCGCCGCCCGAGGGGCCGAGCAGGCCGACGATCTGGCCGTAGGGAACGTCCAGGTCGATGTGCGGAAGGACCTCGTTTCCGCCGCGGATCACGTGGAGCGCGCGGATCGAGATGGCGGCTCTCTCAGGGGCGCTATTCCTCATATGGGGAATTGTGCTCTTTCACTCGTCGACTGTCAACCGTGGCGGGGAGTCCTCACGGAGCAGTCGTGTGAGAATCGGCCCATACCGCGCAATGAGCGACTCGGCCGGCTCCGAGGCGAGCGGTTCGATGCGCGCGCCATGACGGAGCATTGCCAGTCCGAAGACTTGGGAGGCGGCCGTGATCGCGGCTCTCGCCGGGTCCTTGGCGCCGACCGCCACGGCCACCCGCTGGATCACGCCCTCGATGATGAGCTCGCGCACAAAATCCGCGACCTCGGGATGCTCGAGCGCCGCCCGCATGAGGGCGACGATGCGGGGACCGCGCACCGGGTCATCCCACGCCTCGACAAAGAACGTCATGGCGCGCGTCCCCACCAGGTCCGGGTCGCCCTCTGCCAGACGCTGTGCATGACCCTCGAGGTCGATCGGCGGCCTCATCGCCTCGACAAACAACTCGCTCTTGGTGGCGAAGTAATGACGCACGAGCGCTGGGTCAACGCGGGCCTCGCGGGCAACGGCCCGGACAGATCCACGAGCGTAACCGTCCCGCGAAAACACCGCGCCCGCGGCCGCGAGAATCTCGGCGCGGGTATCCGGGCCGCCGGGGCGCGGTCCCCGCTTACCCGGCGCACGGGGCACCGCTACACCCCGTAGTGCTCGTAGAAGTCCAGGACAGACTCGGCCGGCCCGGTCAATACGAATACCGCGGTGACGTTGCGCCACACCACGGTGCCGGTGGCGCCTTGCTCGGTCAGGGCGCGTTCGCCCACCTGCTCGCCGTCCACCAGGACGGGCTCCACGTCCGTGGCGCCCTCCGCATACGCGTTGTACGCCTGCTGAGCGTCGTCGACGTTGTAGTGCTGATACGCATCCACCACGAACGCGGGGGACCCGGCGGCCTCGCCATAACTCAGCTTGGCGTGCTCGGCCGTCCGCGCGGGCAGCGTCGGCTCCGTCAGCGGATCGATGCTTTCGAATTCACGCAGCACGTACGTCTGCACGGTGCTTGGCAGTGCCGCCACAAAGTCCGACGGATCCGCGATCGTGATGGGCTCGCCCTGCGGTCCTGGCGGCGTGGCCGTGATCGTCGGAACCGGCAAGGTGATGGGCTCGGGGAGCAAGAACGTGCGGTACACCAACACCCCCGCGGCCGATGCGACCACCAGAGCCGCGATCAGCCACCAGATCCACCGCCTGCGCTTGCGGGGCGCCACAGCGGCGACCTCGTGCTGGTCGGCGATGGTGCCGTCGCCCGTGGCATCGAGATCCGGTTCCGTCTCCTCATCTGAATGTGCTTCAGGCTTCGACACCCCGTCCGACGCGGGCTCGGGTTCGCTGTCGAGGGCCGTCTCGGGCGGCAGGCCCGCGGCCGGCAGGATTGTCGGGGCCGCGAACTCAACGTCGTCGTCCGCGACGGGCGACCAGGGGCGCGGCGGCGTCGGCGTGGCGTCTTCCGACGCGGGGGCAGGAGCCGATGCCTCGTGCTCGACCGGTACGTCTGTGACGGGCGGAACCCGCGTGGGGCCGGGCGCATCCGCCGCCCGCGTACTGAGCTCGACTCTCGGCGTGTACGCCGGCTCATCTGTCTCAGGAACGTCAAGTTCGGACAGCGGTGAGGAGGGTCGAGGCGCGGGTTCCGTGAAACTCACCGACGGGGTCTGCGGGGACAACGGACGCGTCGCCGGCTCAAACCGCGGCACGAATGGCTCCTCGTCGCCGAATGACGGGAACGTCTCTTCCGATGCGGAGACGCGCGGGACGCCCGACGTGGGAGTGGGGGCACCTGCGGCCTGCAGGCTCGCGTTCGAGATCGCCGAGGCGCCGAGCTGCCACACCGGGTCCGCGGACGCTTGAGGAGAATCGGTCTCGCCCTGCGGCTCGGGGGGGCTGGCCGGCCTCCACGGCATCAGACCTTGGACGGAGGCGGCGGAGTAATTGACCTCGTCATCGCCCGCGCGCGGCAGGATCTCGGTATCCGGCGGGGGCAGGATCGGGGCGATGATCTCCGCCTCGTCGGCCGCAATCGGAGTGGGGACCTCGTCCGCTTCGGTCCTCGGCGTCGCAGGCGGCTGGGACTCGTGAGTCGATTCAGGGGTCGGCGCGGAGGCTGGCGCATGCGCGCTGTGCGGCACCTGTGGCTTGCTGGGGGTGAGATCGTTCGGACCCGGTGTCGGGACGGACCCGGTCACCGGCGGGCCGGGCGGGGCGGAGTGCAACCAGGAGTCCTGCGCGTTCGAGTGATGTCCCGGGTGGACGTCGCTGTGATCGGCGCGGGGACGGGTTCCGCTCAGGTACGGACTCGTGGGGGTGGCCGGGACCTGCTGCGTCGGCGTCGCGGGAGGCGAAGGCGTCTCGACCGTCGGCGAGCCGGGCTGGGGACTGACCGATTCCGACTCGACCGGCTCCGATTCGTCCGGGGTTGCGTCGCGGTCGCCGCGCGCACCAAAGAAGGCGGCCGCCGCCGCGGGTGATGGGCTGGACGCGGTGCGCGGTCGCCGCGCCGGCCGTGGTGGCGTCGACCCCTCCGGCATCGGGGCGAAGGGCCATCCGGTGAGGGGCGTGGTGGGAGAGGTGGCCTCATGCTCGGAGCCAGGCTCGCCGTGCGCCCACGATTTCGCAGGGGAGAAGGTGTCGGGCTCTGCCCCGGGCACGTTGTCGCTGGTCTCAGCGGGCTCCGGCACGGGATTCACCGGCAGCCACGGGGGACGGTACTCGTCACTAGCCATGGGCCCAGGTTATGCCCAGGGGGGTGCACGCGGCTGTTCGTGCGGCCCGCGCGTGTCAGATCGGGCAGGTAGCGTGACGCCATGGCCACTCCCAAGAAGACCGCGCCCGCCTATCGGTGCACCGAATGCGGGTGGACCGCAGTCAAATGGGTGGGCCGCTGCGGCGAGTGCCAACAGTGGGGCACCGTGGTAGAGGTGGGTGTCCCAGCCGGGCCACGGACCAAGGCCTCCGCCATCGCCACACCGGCTCGGCCCATCGGCGACGTTCCTTCCAGTGAGTCGGCGCGCCACTCCACGAGGGTGGCGGAATTCGATCGCGTCCTCGGCGGCGGGCTGGTGGCCGGTGCGGCGGTGTTGCTTGCCGGCGAGCCGGGCGTGGGCAAGTCGACGCTGCTGCTCGAGGTCGCCTTGCGCGCCGCGCGGCGCGGCCAGCGCGTGCTCTACGTCTCGGCGGAGGAGTCGACGGCGCAGGTGCGCCTGCGCGCCGGCCGCACGAACGCGCTGAGCGACGAGCTCTACCTCGCGGCCGA
>DGBM01000090.1 GCA_002384765.1 Demequinaceae bacterium UBA4004 | reverse complement strand
GCGCAATGCGAGGCTCGACAGGCTGGTGCCGCTCATGCGACAAGGGTAACGCGACACCCGCGACTCCACACGTCCACAGAGACCTCATCCGTCCACGCCTACCGTGAGGCGTCACCAGATGCGCCGGGCGCCCTTGCCACAGCCCGACCTCGCCCGCGCGTCCCACGCGTCGATGGCATCCTGGAGCCATGTCCTTGGCCCGCGACATCCCGAACGTTCTCGCCTCTTTCCGAACGACCCGGCGCGACCCGTGGGACTGGCGAGCAGTCCAGGACTACGCCTTCGAAGCCGAGCAAGCCGTGCCGCTCCTCGCAGATATGGCCGACGACTACGGCGCCGAAGGCGTCATCCCCGTCGTTCAGAAGGCGATCACGAGCACCTTTCGCGTGCTCATGCGTGCTGACGACTCCGGCGGGCTCATCCAACTCGTGATCCAGGACCTCCTGACCCTGCACGCTGAGCTGTGCGCGCAAAGTCCGCCGCCGCCCGCAGCGTTGACGGCTTGGATCCAGAAGCAGCAGTTCGGAGAGCTCGGCGGATACTTCCATATTGACGTCGTGGACTACGCGGACGCGCTGGGCGCGGCCGGCATCGTGAGGTTCGAAGCCCACCTTGACAAGCGCCGACAAGCTCTGACGACGGCCTTCGACGGGCGACCAGACAGAGAGTTCAATCACGACGACGAGTGGCACGCGCGCCATGCGGTGCTGTACAACCTGCAGCGCCTCGCCATCCTGCACCGCGACGAGAAGGCGATCGTCCGCACACACGGCGGCGACCTGCCCCGCGCCCACCTCCGCGCCGACGCCGCCAAAGCGCTCCGCGAGGCCGGATTCATCGAGCGCGCGATCATCGTCGCCCGCGAGGGCATGACGTTGCCCGGCGGATCGCACCAACAGCAGGAATGCGGCGAGCTCTGGGCTGCGATGGCGATCGAGACGGGCACGGAAGCCGCGGATGCCGCCTCCCAAGTATTGGAGCGGTGGCCGACGGCCTCCAACGCGCGGGCCTGGGAGGCGACCGCCGGAACTATGTGGCCGCAGCGTCGAGAGCACGCGATCGAGCGGATGCGTGAGCGACCATGGGAGCTGATCGCCTACCTGCTGGAGACGGATGACATCGCCCGCGCATGGATAGAAGGGCTCCGGGCGTCCGAGAACGGACAGTCACTGCATCCACAGCAATGGGATGACCTGGTCGACCGCTACAGCAAGATCGATCCCGTGGCGGTGCTCCCCGTAATGGTGCAGCTCATCGACGATCGTCTGGTCGAGGCGAACACCCGCGCCTACCCGGACGCGGTGCGGCGGATGAAGAAGCTTCGCGCGGCCGCGCGAGCCGCCGGGCGACCGGGGATCGCGGACGAGTACCTCGCCGAGCTTCACCGTCGGTACGCGCGGCGCCTATCACTGATCAAGCGGATGGATGCCGCAGGACTCTGATGCCATCTCGCAGCAAGTTCTTCCTCGTGGTTGCGCGCTCGAGGCAGCCGCGTATCCGCGCACTCGACAGGCAAGTCCCGCGCCTCTGCCACCCGCAAGAACCGAGGGACTCGCGCTCCCAGTCGCTGACCCAGCACTGCCGAACTGGCACCACAGCACCAACGGTGTTTAGCAGACCACCCGCTCGCCGCGAGCCGAGCTGCACGATCTGCTCAACAGTACCGTTGCGCCGAACGAGGCAGAAGTGGCAGATTTCGTGGCCGGGACCATTCCAATTCGCCTCTGACCAGGGATTTACTACTGCGGAGACGGAGGGATTTGAACTCGCGCCGATGGCAACCGAGACGCGTCGAAACCGCATGATTCCGCTGGCTCTGACGTCTCGGACGTGCTCCTCGATCAGGTCGGCCGGGTTCGATTCGTGGCAGAAACGTGGCGGCGGTTTCGTGTTCCTGAGCGCCTCGCTCAGGCCGCAGAGATCGCCTCGGTGATGGAGTCCGCTGCGCGCTGACCGATCGCGCGATCATTGGCGTCGAGCAGCATCCAGGCGTCGTGGCCGGTGTCGGCGAGCTGGCTGAACGCGGGTCGCAGATGCTGCTTGTCGCGTCGGGTGAGTCGGTCGAGGCCGAGCCCCCGCCGACCTCCCGCCGCAGCGAGGAGGACTGCAATGTCGTCGAGATGGCGGCCTCGATCGCGCTGGTCGACGGCGTAGGCCGCTGACTTCGCGACGATCGCGCCGAGGACATCCGGTACGGCGATGCGAACGGTGCGGTCTCCGCCCCGTAGGTCGTACCAGTCGCGGCGGTCGATCGCCTGCCGGGCTGCCGGAGCCTGAAAGATCGATCGACGCGCCCACCGTGCGGATGCGCCGCGTTCCACCATGACATCGACGGACTCGTCGCCTCGGTGGAAGCGGTGCAGCACGATGCGACCGAGAGACTCCGCGGGGCGGAGCCCGATGTCCTGCAACGGTCCAGCAACCGCGCCGATGCTCGCTGCGGTGATGTTCAGAAGGAGATCGACGTCCTCCGTCGGACGGGAAGCGGTAACGCCGGCGCGAAGTGCGTGAGCGTGCACCATTAGCCCACCGACCAGCACCCACTGGCCCGGAATCGTGACGTCCGCGATCTCGAACAGCAGGCTCCACGGGCGCTCGGCGTCCGGAACGACGATCAGGTGTTCCGCGCCAGCCACGCCTGCCTCATCTCATCGAGCGCGCGCACACCGATCGAACGGACACGTGATGCCCCCGAGCGGGCGCAGTCCACAGCGACGAGCGCGCGCGGCGCCGTGGCGCCGGTCATCCAGGAATGGCTCCCAGATCGAAACGTATGGACGGCGACCTCACCGTCGCCGTGCTCCGCCGGCCCGGCGACACCGAACCCGGCCCGTTGTTCCTCTGGTTCCACGGCGGTGGCCTCATCCAGGGCAACCGGTTCAGCAGCGTCGACCAGTTGGCCGAGATGATCGAACGCCACGGCGGCGTGATCGTCTCCCCCGAATACCGGCTCGCGCCCGAGCACCCCGCGCCCGCCGGCATGGAGGACTGCTATTCCACCTTCCTGTGGGCCGTGGCCCATGCGGAGGAGTTGGGCGGCGACCCGGATCGGGTGCTCGTCACCGGCGCCAGCGCGGGCGGCAACCTCGCGCTCGCCGTGGCGCTCGCCGCCCGTGACCGCCGGGGACCGGGGATTCTCGGCGTCCTCGCCCCGTACCCGATGCTCGACGACCGCAACGACTCGGTCGCCGTGCGGCAGTTCTGGGACGAGGGGACCTGGACCGGCCATGACAACGAGGTCGCCTGGGCCGCGACGCTGGGGGAGCGCCGCGGCACCGACGATGTCAGCCACCTCGAGGCGCCGGCCCGGGCCGAGTGGCTCGGCGACCTGCCGCCAATCTTCCTGGACGTGGCCTCCACCGAGCCGTTCCGCGACGAGGTGGTCGATTTCGCGAGCCGCGTCTGGCGGGACGGCGGCGACGCCGAGCTCCACGTCTACCCCGGCGGCACGCACGTGCACGAGGTGCTGAGCGCCAAGTCGTGGATCGGTAAGGGGGTGTTCCGTGCTCGCGGCGAGTGGGTCGCACGCCTGCTGGACCCCGTCGACCCCCGCGTGACCTACGACCACGTCGTCGCCTCCGGGAAGTACCCGCTGCTGGGCTCCGGGTCTGTCGAGACGCAGGGGATGGCGCGGTGAGCGTACTCACGCTGGACATCGGCGGCACCAAGATCGC
>DGBM01000035.1 GCA_002384765.1 Demequinaceae bacterium UBA4004 | reverse complement strand
CGGCTCGGGCGCGCGTCACGCGCCATCGTCTCGAGTGCTGCTGTGCGCACCGGGCCGTGCTCGCTTGTCGCGGGCGACGACGCGCTCAGCAGTGCGTCGAGTTCACGTGGTTCGTGATCGGTCATGGCTCCTCCTCAGGGTTGCTCTCACCCTGTACATGTCCGGATGAGGCGCGCATGACGACCGACCTCGAGAATTAGTACCCGGCGTCACCCGTGGGGGTCGTGCCGTCAACAGGCCCCACACCATCGAGCACGGCGCGCGTGCTGCTGAGGCCCAAGCGCGTGGCGCCCGCCGCGATCATCTCGAGTGCGGCTTCGGCCGTGCGGATGCCACCCGACGCCTTGATACCCATGTCGGGGCCCACGGTCTTGCGCATGAGCTCTACCGCGTGCACGCTCGCGCCGCCCGCCGGGTGGAAGCCGGTGGAGGTCTTCACAAAGTCGGCGCCGGCGGCGACGGCGGCCTTGCACGCGCCCACGATGGCGTCGTCGGTCAACGCAGCGGACTCGATGATCACCTTGAGCACCACGCCCTTGGTGGCCGCGCGCACGGCCGCGATGTCGGCCTGGACTGCGCCAAAATCACCCGCGAGCGCGGCGCCGATGTCGATCACCATGTCCACCTCGTCTGCGCCATTCGTAATGGATTCGGCGGCCTCCGCGGCCTTCACGGCGGAGGTGTGCTTGCCGGAGGGGCAGCCACAGACCGTCGCGACCAGCAGGCCGTCCGGTACCGACGGCGGAATCATCGACGGCGAGACGCACACGGAGTACACGCCCAGTTCCGCGCCCTCAGCCACCAGGGCCGCGACGTCGGCGGTAGTGGCCTCGGGCTTCAGGAGGGTGTGGTCAACGAGGCGAGCAAGTTCCGCACGAGAGAGAGTCATGACACCAGCGTACGTTGGCTCAGCCCTCGAAACCCTCGACGATGGTCTCGGCCAGGTCCGCGCGCTCGTGATACGGCAGGAAGGCACCCCACGCGGCCACCAAGGTGGCCTCGAACAGGTCTTCCTTGGTCCAGCCCGCGCCCACCATGGCCTCGAACTCGCCCGTCATGGACACGCCGGAGACCAGGCGGTTGTCCGTGTTAATGGTGACGGCGAAGCCCAGGTCGCGCAGCTCGTGCATCGGGTGCTTCTCGATCGACGGCGCCGCACTCGTGTGCACGTTGGACGTGGGGCTGCACTCGAGGGGAATCTGCTGGTCGAGCGCGTGCTGGGCGATCACGCCGAACACAGCTTCCTCGTCGGTGCCGAAGTTCTCGATGTCCTCGTGGATGCGCACACCGTGGCCCAGGCGTCGGGCGCTGCCCAGCCCCAGGGCCTCGCCCACGGAGGCGGCGCCGTCGGCCTCGCCCGCGTGAATCGTGACGGCCATGTGGTTGTCGCGCAGCAGTGCGAAGGCGTCCGCGTGTTTCGACGGCGGGAACCCGAACTCGGGCCCGGCGATGTCGAATCCCACGCAGCAGGTGCCGCGATTGACCAGTGCCAGCTCGGCGATCTCGAGCGAGCGGCCCAGGTGACGCATGGCGTCCAGCAGCGCCGCCGCGCGAATACCCCTGCCCGCCTCGGCGGCCTCTGCCACACCCTCCTCAATGCCAGCCTGCACCGCCTCGACAACCTCCTGCAGGGTGAGTCCACCTTCCAGGTGCTGCTCGGGCGCATAGCGCAGTTCGGCGTACACCACGCCGTCCTCGGCCAGGTCCACCACCGCCTCGCGGGCCACGCGGGTGAGGTTCTCGGCGGTCTGCATCACGGCGATCGTGTGGGCGAAGGCCTCGAGGTAGCGCACCAGGTCGCCGGAGTTGGCGTTCTCCACGAACACCTTCTGCAACTCGTCGGGGTCGGTGGAGGGCAGCTCGTGGCCGATCTTGCCCGCCAATTCGATAAGGGTGGACGGACGCAGCCCGCCGTCGAGGTGGTCGTGCAGAAGGACCTTGGGCAGGGCGCGAAGCTCATGGTGAGTAAGAGTCATGGGGCCAAGCCTACGGCGGACTCNNGGCATGGCGTCCACCGAGAACCAGGCGGCGTCGGTGTTCTCACCGTCGGCCGGGTGGGGCTCGCCGCTGACGTAGCGGAAGCGGAAGGTGAGGTCCAAGTATTGTGAGCGGTCGCCGTTCGCGTACTGCATCGGAGGTAGCGAGCGGACCGACTTTAGCGCCTCCGGCACGGCCACGATGTCCGCCTCCTCGAGCACCTCTCGCGCCGCGGCGATGGCGGGCTGTTCGCCCGGATCGACGATGCCCGTGACCGGGGTCCAGGCGCCCGTGTCGGCGCGCTTGACCAGCAGCACTTCGCACCCGGCCGCGCCGGTGTCGCGCAGCACCACGGCGGTCACGCCGGGCAGCCACAGGGGGTCGTGGCCGATCTTGGCGCGCAGGTCGAGGACGAAGTCGGGAGTGGGCATACGACCACCCTAGAACCGCATCGGACGGGCGGTTACGCTTCGTGACATGAGCAAGATTTTCGGCATGCCGGTGGCGAGGGTCTACCCGCTGTACGTTGCCAAGCTTGAGCGCAAGGGCCGCACGCGCGCGGAACTTGATCAGGTCATCGAGTGGCTGACGGGTTTCGATGGTGCCGCTCTCGAGAGGCACCTGGACGCCGGCACGACGTTCGAGGAGTTCTTTGACGCCGCCACCGTGAACACCAACGCCCCGCTCATCACCGGCGTGATCTGCGGCGTGAGGGTCGAGGACATCGAGGACCCGCTCATGCAGAAGATCCGCTACCTCGACAAGCTCGTGGACGAACTCGCGCGCGGCAAGGCCATGGAGAAGGTGCTNNCCCACCGAGCCCAAGTCCAGCCGATGCAACGCCCCACTTGAGGGTTCGTAGACCAGGAACGCGTCGCCATCAACGCCCACCAGCAGCACCACGTGGCGCGGCACCACCGCGTCCAGCCCCCGGTCAGAGTCACCGGACACGAACAGGGGCACGGGGATCCCGTCCGCCAAGGCGGCGCGCGCGTGGGCGGCCAGCGCCGAGACCTCGTCGGCCCGGGCATCGTCCACCAGGACCCCGCGAAAGCGCAGCCCGGCAAAGCGCGTGAGGTCGTCGACCCGCCACGGGGGCGTGCCGTACGCCTTCGGCCACGCGACCAACCCCAGGCCGTGGCGCGTCACGCGGTCATGGATCGCCAGTTGCAGGGCGTCCCAGCGGTCAGCAACGGTGTGGTGAGCGCCGCCCCGGACATCGGCCGCAAGCACCTCGGGCGGCATGTAGGCGCCTCCGCGGCGCCCGGAGGCCACCCACATCGCCACCAGCGGGTCGCCCATCATGAGCATCATGGCCATGGATGCCGCGCCGCACGTGGTCTGGTTGACCTGCGTGGCAGTGACCCTGCTCCAGGTCACGGGTCCGGGGTCGCGGCGCGACAGCGGGTCACGCACCAATGCCTTCGCGTCGGCGTCAAGTGATTCCCACGCGGCGGCCAGGATGGCGACCGCATCGAGCGGTGCGCCGGTCGCGATGGCCCGTTCCACTACCGGGGCGTCATTGCCCACTTCCGACAGGGCCGCCTCGAGGGCCTTGCGGTCGGCCGGGGAGGCCGCCTCCAAGCGTCGCGCACACACCCGGGCAAAGACGTCAGGACTATCCGGGGAGGTCAGCAACAATGCGGCGGCACGGTCGGTCGCCGCCCGCGAAATGAAGGCGCGGCGTCCCCCCAGCGCGCGCCCGGTGCGCGCGGCGAGGGAGACCAGCGTCCACGCCACCGCTACGTAGCCGTCCCGATCCGATCCATCACG
>DGBM01000081.1 GCA_002384765.1 Demequinaceae bacterium UBA4004 | reverse complement strand
ATCGTGACGGGCGCCACGCGCGCCGAGGCGATTCAGCGTGCGCGTCGGGCCGTCTCCGAGTTTGTCGTGAAGGGCATCCCCACGGTGCTTCCCTTCCACGCGGCGGTGCTCAGCGCACCCGAGTTCGTCGGCGACCAGGGCTTCGGCGTCTACACCACGTGGATCGAGACCGGCTTCGCCGACACCGTGGAGGCGCTGGGCGCCGCCGGCTCGGCCGACGGCGGCGATGAGGGCCCCGCGACCGAGCGTGTGGTGGTCGAGGTGGGCGGCAAGCGGCTTGAGGTGGTGCTCCCGGCGGCGCTCGCGCAGGCCGGCAGAGCGCGCGCCCGGGCCGGCACCCCCACGCGCCGCACCACCAAGAAGGCGGGGACCGTGCGGGCCTCGTCAGGCGTCAGCCTGTCCTCGCCCATGCAAGGAACCATCGTCAAGGTTGCGGTCGAGGACGGCGCCACGGTGGCCGAGGGCGACCTCGTGGTGGTGCTCGAGGCGATGAAGATGGAACAGCCTCTGAGGGCCCACAGGACGGGCGTGGTGAGCCGTTTGACGGCCGCAGTGGGTTCCTCGGTGACGGCGGGCGCGCTGATCTGCGACATCGTCGACNNCGTCGGTGTGGAACGGCGTGGGCATCGCGATCGGGGTGTCGATGGCCGTGGGCGCGGCCCTGACGCTGGGACCGCGCGGCCTGAGCTTCACGGCACAGGAGATCATCGGCGGCAGCCTCAGCATCCTGGCGGTGGGGCTCATCACGTGGATGATCTTCTGGATGGGCAAGACCGCCCGCTTCCTGAAGCAACGTCTCGAAGACGGCATGGAACGCGCTATCGCCGTCGGCAAGGGTGCGATCCTGGCCATGGCGCTCATCGCGGTCGGCCGCGAGGGCCTCGAGATCGCACTGTTCCTGTGGGCCGGGATCGAGGCCGCAGGATCGACCGCCGCACCCATCGTCGGCGCCGCACTCGGCCTCGCCACCGCGGTCGCGCTCGGCGCGCTCATCTACCGCGGGGCCGTCCGCATCAATCTGCGCGTCTTCTTCCAGTGGACCGGAGTCTTCCTGATTATCGTGGCCGGTGGAGTGCTCTCCTACGGCATCCACGACCTGCAGGAGGCGGGTGTCCTTCCCGGCATGAACACCCTCGCATTCGATGTGAGCGACACCATCACCCCTGGTTCGGTGCTGGGAACGCTCCTCAAGGGCATCTTCAACTTCTCCCCCTCCACGACCGTTCTTGAGGCGGTGGCGTGGGTCGCCTACGTCGTACCCACCATGTGGCTGTTCGTGCGCATGGCGTTTGCGCGCACACCGCACAAGGCGCCGCAGCAAGCGGTCGCCACGTCCGTCTGAACTGACAAGGAATCACCATGAACACCACCCACAGGTGGGCGCTTGCCTGCCTCCTGCCCGTCTCTGCCCTTGCCGCCACCGCATGCACCGCTTCGAGTTCCGGGGGCGACCTCACCGTGGCGGTGTCCTCCACCGACGACAGCTGCGTGGTCGCCCAGGCGTCCGCACCCGCAGGCAACGTCGTCTTCTCCGTGACGAATGACGGCTCCCAGGAAACCGAGTTCTATGTGTACGAGGCCGACGGCACCACGATCGTGGCCGAAGTGGAGAACGTCGGGCCCGGCCTCACGCGGGACCTTGTCGCCCAACTGGAACCCGGCACGTACGTCACGTCGTGCGACCCAGGCATGGATGGCGATGACATCCGTGCCGACTTTGTCGCGACCGACGCGGGCTAGGTGTTCCGGTCATGACGTTGGCGTATCGCTCGTGACCTAGCGTCCGTCAGCGCGTCCCGTCGCCGTCGGTCATGGTGTGGAGCCGGCGTGCCGCCTCGGCGATGGTTCCCGCCAAGGACGGGTAGACGGTGAACGCCGACGCCACGTCGTCAACCGTGAGGTGATGCGTGACGGCGAGCGTGAGGGGGAAGATGCTCTCGCCCGCGCGCGGCCCCACCACCACGGCCCCCAGGATCTGGCCGGTGACCGTGTGGCCGAAGATCTTGACGAACCCGTGCTCGATGCCCAGCATCTTGGCACGCGGATTGCGGGCCAGGTCCAACCTGGAGACCTCATAGAAGATGCCGCGTCGCTGGAGGTCCGCCTCCGTCGCGCCCACGGACGCGATTTCCGGAAGCGTGAAGACGTTCGATGCCACCTCACGCAGATCGAGCGGCTTGACTGCATCGCCCAAGGCGTGGGCCATGGCAATCCGACCCTGGGTGGCCGCCACCGACGCGAGTTGCAGCACTCCGGTGCAGTCGCCCGCGGCGTAGATGCCCTTGGCGTTCGTGCGCGACACGCGGTCCACCTCGATGTATCCGCGAGCGTCGACGTCCACGCCGGCGTGGGCCAAGCCGACATCCTCCGTGTTGGGGATCGCTCCGACCGCCATCAGGCAGTGAGAACCCTCGATCACGCGGCCGTCGGCCAGCGTGACACGCACTCCGCCGGCGACCGCCTCGACGGACGCGGCCCGGGCACCGCCCAGCACCGTCATGCCGCGGCGGGCAAACTCGTCCTGCACCGCGGCGGCCGCCTCGGGATCCTGGGTGGCGAGCACGCGGTCGCCCGAGGAAATGAGTGTGACCCGCGCGCCAAGGGTCCGGTAGGCGCCCGCAAACTCGGCACCTGTCACGCCCGAACCCACCACGATCAGGTGCTCGGGGAGCTCCTGCAGTGCGTACAGCTGCGTCCACGTAAAGATGCGTTCCCCATCGGGCTCGCAGCCGGGCAGTATCCGGGGCCGGGCCCCGAGCGCCAGCAGAATGGCGTCGGCGTGAAGCTCCGTGCCGTCGACTGCCACCGTCGACGGAGACGTCAGTTGCGCGGTTCCCCGTACCACCACCACTCCTTCGCGCTCGAGCCGCGCATGGATGTCGGAACTCTGGCGGTCGGCAAGGCGCGTGACGCGCTCGTTGACGGCGCCAAGGTCCACCGTGTGATGGTTCGCGCCTCCCGTGGCGTGCCCGCGAGTATCGCGAATGCCCAGTTGCCCTGCGCGATCCGCGATCGTGAGCCACTCCGCGGTCGCGATCACCGTCTTGGACGGCACCACGTCCGTGAGCACGGCGTTGCCTCCGAGGCCCTGCCGCTCCACGAGCGTGACGTCGGCTCCCGCCGCTTTCGCGACCAGGGCCGCCTCATAACCGCCGGGCCCTCCCCCGACAATGACCACATTCACCATGGGACCATGGTCCCACTGTGAGGGCGGTGTCGCTACGCGCGGCTGACCTGGTCCTAGGTGGGTGCGAGGCCGGGAGATACGCTATTTCCATGTCTGCACACGCACTCGCGGCCGAAGCCGCCACCCTCCTTGCCGACCGCACCGGCGTGCCCTCCCATGACATCGCCTTGATCCTGGGTTCGGGCTGGGGTGGAGCCGCCGAGGTGATTGGTGATGAGGTCGCCTCCGTCGAGGCATCCGACGTTCCGGGGTTCACGGGGCACGCCGTCGCCGGGCATCATTCCACCTTCCGTTCTCTCCTGACTCCGAGTGGCAAGAGGGTGCTCGTGCTGGGCGCCCGCCAGCACTTCTACCAGTCGCGGGACGCGGCGACCGTGACCCACGCGGTGCGCATGGCGGCCGCAGCGGGTTGCACGCAGCTCGTCGTCACCAACGGGTGCGGCTCCACCCGCCCCCACGTCGGCCCCGGGTCGGTGGTCCTGATCTCCGACCACCTGAACCTCACGGGCGCCACGCCGCTTGAGGGTGCGACCTTTGTGCCGATGGGCGACGCTTACTCCCCCCGCCTGCGCGACCTGGCCCGCAGCGTCGACGGCGACCTGATCGAGGGCGTCTACGCGCAATTCACGGGTCCGCAATACGAGACTCCCGCCGAGGTCACGATGGCCACCATCATGGGCGCCGACCTGGTCGGAATGTCTACCGCGCTTGAGGTCATCGCGGCGCGCGAGGCGGGCCTTGAGGTGCTGGGCCTCTCGCTCGTCACCAACCTGGCCGCCGGCATCGGCACGGACGAGCTCAACCACCAAGAGGTACTGGACGCCGGCGCCGCCGCCGCTCCCCGCATCTCGCGACTGCTCGCCGACATCGTGGGGAAGATGTAGCCGTGGACGTTTCCGAGATCGACGACGCGGCCGTCGCGGCCGCCCAATGGCTGGCCGACGACCCGGACCCCGTCACCCGGGCGGAACTCCAAGCGGTGCTCGAGTCGATCGCGGCCGGCGACGACGATGCCGTGGCCGACCTAGCCGATCGCATGTCCGGCCTGCTGCAGTTTGGTACCGCCGGTCTGCGGGGGCGCCTGGGCGCCGGGCCCCACCGCATGAACCGCGCCGTGGTCATTCGCGCGGCGTCGGGGCTCTCCTCCTACGTGACCGCCCAACTCGGCCGCCCGGGCACGATCGTGGTCGGCTACGACGCCCGCCACGGCTCGACTGATTTTGCTCACGACACCGTCGCGGTCGCCGTGGCCGCCGGGCATCGGGCGCTGCTATTGCCGTCCCCCCTGCCCACGCCCGTGCTCGCCTATGCGGTGCGCGCGCTGGGCGCCGACGCCGGCGTCATGGTCACCGCGTCCCACAATCCCGCGTGGGACAACGGCTACAAGGTGTACCTGGGCGCGTCGATCACGCCCGAGGCGGCGGGCGCGCAGATCGTCCCTCCACATGACGCCGCCATCGCGAAGCTGATCGAGGCGGTCGACGCCGTGGCCGGCGTGCAGCGCGCGACGTCGGGCTGGGAGATTCTCTCCCCCAGCATCGTCGACGAGTACGCGGCCAAGGTCGCCGCCCTGGTTCCCCCGCCGTCCGGAGACGTGAGCCAGCGCCGCGCGGGCCTCAAGGTGGTGCTCACGCCCATCCACGGCGTCGGCGACGCGACCGTCCGCAAGGCGCTGACCGCCGCGGGCTTTGCCGACCTCACCTCGGTGCCCGAGCAGGCCGAGCCCGATCCGGAGTTCCCGACCGTCGCGTTCCCCAACCCGGAGGAGCCCGGCGCCATCGACCTGGCCCTCAAGCTGGCGACCACCATCGACGCCGACGTGGTGATCGCCAATGACCCGGACACGGACCGATGTGCGGTGGCCACGGTGATCGACGGTGAGTGGCGGATGCTGCACGGCGACGTGGTCGGCTCGTTGTTGGGCGAGCGGATGGCGGCCGCACTCGCGGGTGAGCCTCTCGCGACTCTGGCCAACTCGATCGTCTCGTCCCAGCAGTTGGTGGCGATCGCCAGGCGCCACGGGCTGGCCCATGCGAGCACGCTGACGGGCTTCAAGTGGATCTCCCGGGCACCCCATCTGGTCTACGGGTACGAGGAGGCCCTGGGCTACTGCGTGGCGCCGGACGTGGTGCTCGACAAGGACGGCGTCTCCACCGCGGTGCTGATCGCGGAGATGGTGTCCGAACTGAAGGCCGACGGCCGCACCCTGGCCGACGCGATCGACGACCTCGCTCGCCACTACGGCGTCTATCTGTCCTCGCAGGTCTCCGCGCGGTTCGACGATCTCTCGCAGATCCCGGAGCTGATGTCGCGGCTGCTGGGCGAGCCGCCCTCGACCCTGGCCGGCTCGCCCGTGACCGCAACCGACGACATGAACGACGGCTTCGCGGGACTGCCTCCCACCAACGGGCTGCACCTGGCCGCCGAGTCGGGCGCGCGGGTGATCATCAGGCCCTCGGGCACGGAGCCCAAGGTCAAGGCGTACCTCGAGGTCATTGAGCCGGTCACCGGTGGAGATGTGCGCAGTGCGCGCGCCGCCGCCGGGGTCGCGATGACAGCACTGAGCGCCGATGTGGAGAAGTTGCTCGGGGTCTAGAGGTCTTCCCTGCGAGGGGCACCTGCTGTGACGCGCTCGGCTCCCGCCCGGCGGCCGAATCCTGCGTCCGCGTGAAGAACTCACTACTGGTTCGACCCGCACGCGCCTCGCCAAGGGTGCCCGGCAGCGCCGATGCACGCTGAGTAGTGAGATCTTCACGGAGCCGGCCCTGCTGGAGCTGCAACGCTCGTGACGGGGGCCCACTCCAAGGGGATTACGCCCGCCTCGCGACCGAGTCCCGGTCTTGCGCGCCGAGCGCGGTCGCGAGCTCCCTTTTGGCGCGCGCATAGCGGCTACGTACGGTGGATGCGGGGATGCCCTCGAGCTGCGCCACTTCACCCAGGCTGAAACCGTCCCAGTGGAACAGGCGCACCACTTCGGCGAGCTCGGGGTCAAGCCGGGAGATCGCGTCGCGTACTTCGTGGCCGTGATCTGCGGCAGGTGCCGCGCCACTCGACCCAGCACCGCTAGACACCGCAGTCACCGCGCGCAGCCGGTCGGCGAGCTTGGCGCGCCGCACCTTGCCGCGCGCCGCGTTAGCCACCACCCCCTTGGCGATCCCGAACATCCACATGCGCACGTCGATCTCATCCGAGGGGAGGTCGGCCTCGCGCCGCCACACCACGGTCATGACCTCCACGAGCGCATCGGGCGCGTCGTCGATGCCGATGCGCCGCTCAAGGTAACTCAGCAGCGCACCGGCATTCGCGTCGAGCGCGGGGGTAAGGTCAGCCACCCGCTTGGTCCATCCAGTCGGGGTTGTCGGCGCCGGGGCAGGTGAAGCCTTCCTCGAAGGACGTGAGGGAGTTCAGGTCGTAACCCTCGGCGGCAAGGTCGGCCCGCAACCCGTCCTGGAATGCCTTCTGGAATGCCAACTCGTACTCATAGTCGGCCGTCCAGTAGGGACTGCCTGGAACCACGGCAACCTCGCTGCCATCAGGGAGGACGTGTGTCATGGGGTTCGCGCGGAGGAAGGCGATCGCGGCATCGACGTCGATCACATCGAGCAGATCCGAACGG
>DGBM01000088.1 GCA_002384765.1 Demequinaceae bacterium UBA4004 | reverse complement strand
GGGCCGCGCACTGGCACTCCAAGAGATGAGGTTGGCGCGCTCACCGGAAACCTGGGTCGACCTCGCTATTGCGCCCCGCCGCGCCGCGCCTAGATGATCGACGCGGCGACCGCGCGCACCTCATCCACACAATCGATCAGCGTGGACAGCGGGGTGCGGTAGGCGAGCGCGGAGACGCTCACCGCCCCCTCGCCGCTCGGCGTCACCACGCGCACCGCGATGCAGTTGATCCCCGGCTCGTTCTCCTGGTCGTCCACCGCGAACCCCTGCTCCCGCACGCGGGCGAGGTCCGCCGCCCACTCGGCATCGGACGTCAGCGTGTGAGGCGTGCGCTGCTCCACGGGATGGTCGGCCGCCCACTGCACCGCCTCGGCCGTCGTGGAAAGGTGGTGAGCAAGGATCGCCTTTCCCATGGCGGTCGCGCGCGCGGGGTTGCGGCCGCCGATGTACGACGTCAGCCGTATCGAGCCCGCCGCGGGATCGACCTTGGCGCGGTACACCACGTCGCCCCCCTCGAGCACCGCGTAGTGCGCGATCTCCCCAAAGCGCTCCGCAAGCTGGCGCAGTGCAGGCATCACCCGCGCCGCCTCCGGACGCGACTCCTGATACTCAAACGCGAGCCGCAGAAACTCGTCGCCCACGGCGTAACGCCCAAGCGATTCCCGCGTGGCCAGACCCGACCTGGTCAGCGAACCGAGCGCCCGATGCACGGTCGACTTGGCGCTGTTGAGGGCCACGGCAAGGTCGTCCAGGCTCGCGCCCTCCGGTCGCCGCGCCAACTCGATGAGCAGCGCGAGGACGCGGTCGGATCCCACCAGCCGCGCGTCGGCCGCCCCTGCGGTGTCTTCGGGGTTCGCCATGCACCGGACCCTACCATCTTGTTCCGTTTATCGGAATTGACTTCGCTTTATCTGAACATGATTACACTGGTGACGTNNAGGTGGACCGGGTTGGCGTCTGCGGCACTGACATGGAGTTCTACGCGGGTGACATGGCCTACCTGCACTCGGGCGACGCGGCCTTTCCCGTGCGCATCGGCCACGAATGGTGCGGCCACGTAGTCGAGGCGGGCGCCGAGCCCGACGCCTCCTGGATCGGGCGCCGCGTCACGGGCGACACCATGCTCGGATGCCGCCGATGCTCGCGTTGCCTGGCCGGGCGCCAGCACCTGTGCGAGGAGCGGCACGAGATCGGCGTCCGCCACGGATGGCCCGGTGCACTCGCCGAACGCCTCACCGTGCCCACCTCCGCGCTTGTCGCACTGCCGGACGAGGTCGACTCGGTCCTCGGGGCGCTCGTGGAGCCCGGCGGGAACGCCCTGCGCGCAGTGCGCGGCGCGAGCCTGCTGCCCGGCGACTGCATGCTGGTGATCGGCGCCGGCACCATCGGACTGCTCGTCGCCCAGATCGCCCAGGCGCGAGGCGCCGAGGTACATATCGTCGGCCGGTCCCCACGCTCGTTGGACTTCGCGCGCGGCCTCGGGTTCGCGCGCACCACCACCCTGGACGGACTCGACCGCGGCCACGCCTTCCGCGCCGTCGTCGACGCGTCCAACAGCAAGGACTCCCCCGCGCTCGCCGTGAACCTGGTGGACCCCGGCGGCCGCGTGGTGCTGATCGGGATCTCGGGCGAGCCCAGCCTCATCGACTCCCGCGACCTTGCCCTCAAAGACGTGACGGCGGTGGGGGTGCTGTCCGCGTCGGGCGGGCTCGAGGAGACCGTCGGCCTCTACGCGTCCGGCGCGGTAGACCCGCGGCCGCTCGTGGCCGCGACCGTGGGCCTTGACGCGACCGCCGCGATTCTTGCGGGTGAACGCCCGGCCGACGCCGGCGCCGGGCCCAAGTTCCACATCGACCCCCGCCGGTAGTGTCGCGGGTCAGGCAGGTTCACTACGGCCGAGGCGACCCCGGCTTCCCGGCGGCGNNGCGTCGGTGACCCCCCGCGCCTGGCGCAGCGCCTCCCGCGCGCCGTCGGCGATCAGGCCGGTGTCCTGAGCAATCGTGACCATGGAGGCGCCGCGCGCGATCCAGTCGCGGCCCATCTCGGGGTCCGAGCAATGCAGTCCCGCAGGCACACCCGCGGCCCGACACGCATCGACGATCTGCTGAATCAGCGCGGCCACCTCGGGGTCATCGCGGTACGTGCCGCGGCCAAACCCACACGCGAGGGCCAGGTCATTGGGGCCGATGTAGATGCCGTCGAGGCCCTCCGTCGCCAGGATCGCGTCCAGGTCCGCGATCGCCTCCGCAGTCTCGATCATGACGATGCACAACGCCCCCGCGTCCTGCTCGGCCGGGGGCAGCGCGCCGTCGGAGCGCACGGTGCTCCACATGGGACCCCAGCTGCGCACGCCGACGGGCGGGAACCGGCAGGCGCTGACCGCGGCCTCCGCCTCGTCCGCGGACGAGACCATCGGCACCACCACCCCGCACGCGCCCGAGTCGAGCGCCCGCATGATCTGCGCCGGGTCCTTCCAGGGGACGCGCACCAGCGGGGCGTTGCCCGCCGCTCGCATCGCCTGCGCGATCACGGGAAGCTCCGTGAACGTGGCCACTCCATGTTGGAGGTCGACCACCACGTAGTCGTAGGGCAAGCCCGCCACGAGCTCGGCCACCGACGTGTCGGGGATGGAGCTCCACATGCCGTAGGCGCGGCCGGCCGACATGGCGGAGCGCAGGCGGGCCGCCGCGCTGGCGATGGTGCCGTGTTGGGGTTGCATCGTTCCTCCTTGTAGGCCGTCCGTCGACACGTGCGCAACACCTCGCGACTAGTGCGATTCCCGCGTCACACGCGAGCCGCTGGAGCCAACGAGGAAGTCGAGGTCGGCCCCCGTGTCGGCCTGCATCACATGGTCGACATACAGCCGTTCCCAGCCGCGCGTGGGTGCCGCGTAGGCGTCCGTCGTGGCCGCGCTCGCGGTGCGTGCCGCGAGGACGTCGTCGGGCACGTCGAGCGTGAGTCGGCGCCCGGCGACGTCCAGCTCGATCCAGTCCCCGCTCTGCACCAGGGACAGCGGCCCGCCCGCTGCGGCCTCTGGGGCAACATGGAGCACCACGGTGCCGTAGGCGGTGCCGCTCATGCGGCCGTCACACACGCGCACCACGTCGCGCACGCCCTGGGCGAGCAACTTGGCCGGAATGGGCATGTTCGAGACCTCGGGCATGCCCGGGTACCCCTTGGGCCCGCAACCGCGCAGCACCATCACGGAGTCCGCATCGACGTCCAGGTTGGGATCGTCGACGCGGGCGTGGAAGTCCTCGATGCTGTCGAACACGACGGCGCGGCCGCGGTGCTGCAGCAGGTGCGGGGAGGCCGCGGCGGGCTTGATCACGGCGCCGTCCGGGGCCAGGTTGCCCCTCAGGATGGCCAGGCCGGCCTCGGCGATGAGCGGCTCCTCGCGCGTCCGGATCACCTCGCGGTCCCACACCTCGGCGCCGTCCAGGTGGTCGACCAGGGGGCGGCCGGAGACCGTCAGCGCGGCAGGGTCGAGCAGGTCCTTCACCTCGTTCAGCACCGCCGCGAGGCCGCCCGCGCGGTAGAGGTCATCCATGAGGAACCGGCCCGCGGGCTGCAGGTCCACCAGCAGCGGCACGTGCGAGCCGATCCGGTCGAAGTC
>DGBM01000226.1 GCA_002384765.1 Demequinaceae bacterium UBA4004 | reverse complement strand
TCCTGCTGATCGGGCTTGTCGCGGTGTTGTTCTTCGAGCGACCTACGCACGCGGGGATGAGGGCGCCGCGGAAGTCCGCTGCGAAAGAATCTGTGGCCTCCTGAGGCTTTGGTCGCGCCCCGCCCGGTGTCGTGTGGAAGGTTTTGTGCTCGGGTGGGTCAATATCTTCCACACGAGATGGTGTCACGCACATCCGTACGCCGCGCGCGGCGAGAGGGTCTGCGGATTCTGTCTGTGATCGGGCGAATCGTGGCTGACTTCGTGGGGTGCTTTACGTGGGATCTGGCCCATGCTTGAAGACCTCGATGTCGACGTCGACATCGACATTGACCAGGAGGTCCCCGTGACTGAGATGATTGCTGGAATCCAGATTCCCGATACCGAGCTCGCCAGGGCGGCCACGACGCTGGTACGCGAGGCGACCGATGACCCGCTGGTGGGAGACACCCTCTTCCACCACTCCCGACGCGTTTATCTGTGGGGAATGCTGAAAGCGGCGGCTCGTGGCATCGAGGTCGACCCCGAGCTGGCCTACGTGGGTGGCATGTTCCATGACCTTGGGCTCACGCAGCGTTTCCGCAAGCCCGAGCAGCGCTTTGAGGTCGATGGTGCGGATGCAGCGTACGCCTTCCTGCGCGAGCACGGCCGCTCCCAGGACGAAGCCCGTAACGTGTGGCTGGCTATTGCGTTGCACACGACGCCTGAGATTCCGATGCATCTAGCGCCCGAAGTCGGTGTGGTCACCTTGGGAGTCGAGACCGACGTACTCGGGCTCGACCTCGACCAGATCAGCGACGAAGACCGGCAAGCAGTCGTCGCCGCGCACCCGCGTCCCGATTTCAAACGTCAGATCCTGCATGCCTTCAACGAAGGGATGGTCGACCGTCCGGACACCACCTTCGGCACGATGAATGATGATGTCCTCGCCCATTTCGACCCGCTGTTCAAGCGAGCCAACTTCGTCGACATTATTGAGCAGAACGCCTGGCCCGAGTGATCTGCGGGGTCGTCGAGGTGAACCGAGCCCGATACTGACTCGGCGAAACCCCGAGTCGGGCCACGAACCGGCGGCGCATCGTCTCTGGACTACCGAAACCGACAAGCCGTGCGACCTCGGACACCCCGTGACCGGCCTCCAGCAGCGCCTGAGCGTGGTCTAGGCGTGTGTCCTCAACAAATCGGGCAGGCGTTGTCTCGAGCTCGGTCGCAAACAGTCGGGTGAGGTGACGTGGACTGAGTCCTGCAAGCCGAGCCAGCGAACTGGTGCTGTGTTCTAGCGCGGGCTGTGCGGCGACCAGGTCCACCACCGAGCGCAACTCCGGCGTGCGAGGTGGTCGCACTTGTAGCGGGGCAGCGAATTGTGACTGGCCGCCGGGGCGTTGCATGAACATCACTAAGTTGCGTGCAACGTGACGTGCCAGATCCGGGCCATGGTCTTGTTCAACCAGCGATAGAGCGAGGTCGATGCCCGCAGACACTCCTGCGGAGGTGTAGATCCCGCGGTCATGAACGAAGAGCGCATCCGGTATCACTTCTACTGCCGGGAACGCGCGGGCCAACAGCCCGGTGTGGCGCCAGTGGGTCGTGGCCCGACGCCCATCGAGGAGCCCGGCGGTCGCGAGCACAAAGGAGCCCGTGCAAATCGAGACCGTACGCCGCGACCGAGTATCAAGATCCAGGATTGCGGTGGTGAGTTCTTCCGGGATCGGCTTCACCGGGAGATCATCACCACCGGAAACGATGACCGTATCGACTGCGGGCGCCTCACTGGCGGCGCTGTTGACGTTGAAGATAGTGCCGATTGAGGTGGTGGCCGGTCGGCCCATCGGTGAGACGTAATCGAGGCGATAGTTCGCACCGGAACGATTCGCCTCCGCAAAGACTTCGGCCGGGCCCGTCACGTCCAACATCTTCATGCCGTCAAAAACCAAGAAGGCGACTTTCCGGACTCCTGCCATGTCTACCTCCTCGCATCTTCGGCCGCAGTCGCCACGGTATCGGCCCCACCAATTCCGATACCGCATTGTCCTAGGGGCATTGTCCTAGGCCTTCATGCGAAGTGCGGCCACATCGCCGCCAGTGCCTGTCATGCAACCGCAGCTATTGGCCCCGATCGAATACGCCCCCTCCGCCAATGGTCTCGCGCGTGGGCCGCTAGCTCGTAGCGGCGTACGCCACCACGCGAGTGGTGCCGCGCTAGAGCCAGTGCAGGAACTGACCGTGCGGTCCGGTCCGCGCGATCGGTTCACCGTCGAGCGCCAGCGCGAAGGAGGGGTCACCCGGCCAGGGCGTGAGCTTGTCGCGTAGCGATGGCAGCACTCGGTCGCCCTCGTTAGAAATCCACCGCACCGGCAGGTCCGACACGATCTGCTGGAACTCGTTTCGCCGTTCACGGACGAAGTACTGCAGCAGCGCCGTGTGCATCACCACGACCGTCGCATCGTCGGGTGCCTGCTTGATGAGCCCCGGGAGCTCGTCGAGCGCGTCGCCGTACACCCGCAGCACGTCCTGGCCGGCGGCCATCTCCAGAGCGTTCGCCAGACGTGTCTCGCGTTCGGTCTGCCCTGGCCAGACGAGGGCGCGTAGCCAGCGGGCGTCGTCCGGATCGGCTGGATTCAGCGGATTGAGGTCGATACCGGCGCGCCAGACGATGTTCGGCAGGTTGTAGTCGGCGTACGCCGGGGGTGTCTGGCCGCTGACCTCGCAGTCGATCACCGTCACGTCGGCGGATCCGCGGCTGATGACTCGGCCGTCCTCGAAGCTCCAGCGGTAGCCATAGCGGTCCGGAAAGAGACACAGACCCGCCGACATCCCGACCTCGATGAGCGCGATCCGCTCGCCGAGCGAGGCGATGACAGGAGCGAGGGTGGCGCAGCGGCCGGGCTCGTTGGTTTGGGTCTGCCGGGAGAGCACGACGTCGCGTACGGCGTCCCAGTGCTCGGTGACCCACTCCAGGAACGGCGGGCCAGGATCGAGCGGTGCGTCCAGGTAGCGCAGTGCTGCCAGGAAGATGTTCGGTTGCCGCTTCTGGCCTGGAAGCGAGTCGAGCAGTGGCCAGATCGCCGCGGTGTCGGCGATCCAGTGGCAGAGCCGGGTCAAGGTCGCGGAGGACGAACGAGTCTCGTTCGCGAAC